>JBBSMS010000028.1:0-28671 GCA_038233055.1 Nitriliruptorales bacterium | reverse complement strand
TGCCGCCCGACACCCAGCCCCCCCCCTCTGGTGGGGGGCGGTTGACGCCCCCCCCACGATCGTGGTCGGTGACCATCCGGGGGAGCACTCCCGACACATCCGCACCACCTCCCTCGCGCGCCCCGGCCCACTCGGCACACGGCGTTTCCCACACCTGTGGGAAACCTGTGGACAACTCCCGCATCCTGCCCCTCGGGGCTGTGGACAGGACACGTCCGGACGGGGACGACACGGCCCCGGGTGTGGACAGCGTGGGGACGTCAGACCCCGGACGGTTGGGGACGGGCCGAGGACAGCCCGTGGACAACCCGGTGCCACCACGGCACGAGCGGTGAAACTACACTCGCGCAAGTGGACCGTTGTGGATGGACCCCCTGTTGGTGCACATGCCCACCAACAGGGGCAAACCTCCGGTGAGCAGGGACCGCACCACGTTGTCCACGGTGTCCACACCCCCGATGACGATGACGAAGAAAGAGGTTGGAAGAACGTCAACCTCCAGAACTGGGGACAACCCACCCTGCCGGCACCCCCGACCCCCTGCATGGCCGGCCCGCCCTGGATGCCACCAGGACAATGACATCGACGTGATTCGACGACGGCACGCAGGAGTCCCTGCAAGACTGCCGCCGGGGCTGCACACTGGCACACCGGCCCCACCGCCAAGACCATCTCACCAGGAGCACTCGCCACCGTGAAGTTTCGAGCAGAGCACGATGAATTCCAGGCGGCGATCAGTTGGGTGACACGCACCGTCGGGGCCCGCGTGACCCTTCCGGCCCTGGCCGGGGTCCTGCTGGACGCCGACGAGGGACGCCTGACCTGTCGTGCCACCGACCTCGAAGTGGCGGCCGAGGTTTCGCTGCCGGTCCAGATCAGCGAGCCCGGCAAGGTGCTGCTGCCGGGCAAGTTGCTGGCCCAACTGGTCGCCCGGTTCCCGACCGCTGCGGTCGAAGTCTCCGGTGGACCGGACGGGGTCGAGTTGACCTGTGGGCGCTCGACCTTCCACGTCCGCGGGATGCCGGTCGACGACTTCCCCACGTTGCCAAGTCCTGATCCCGACGCCACGCCCGGCACGATCCGCGCCGGCGCCTTCGCCCGCCTGGTCTCCCAGGTCGCACGGGCTGCCGCGACCGATGAGGCGCGACCGGCACTGACCGGCGTCAAGCTCACCTCGACGTCGTCGGAACTCGCTGCCACGGCGACCGACGCCTATCGGCTGGCCAGCCGCACCGTGCCGTGGCAGACCGGGATCGACGGTGAGTCCCTGGTCCCCTCGCGGGCCCTGCAGGAGGCCGCCAAGGCCGCGACCGACGCCGGTGGCAGCCTGGAGGTCATCCTCGAGGACGGTCAGGCGACCTTCCGCATCGGGGACCGCCGCCTGACCACCCAGCTGATCGAGGGCAAGGCCATCGACGCGTCCTCGCTCGTGCCCACCGAGTTCGAGGTCACGGCCGTCGTGGAGCGCGACCCGCTGATGGAGGCCCTCCAGCGCGTCGCCATCGTGGCCCAGGGGCGCGCCAACTCGCCGGTCAACATGGTCTTCACCGAGGGCAGCGTCGACCTGCGCGTCTCCAACCAGGAGGTCGGCGACGCATCCGAGGCGATGCCGGCCGACCTCGACGGCGACGACATCACCATCGCGTTCAACCCGGCGTTCCTGCAGGCCGGCCTGGACGCCATAGGCACCGACCACGTCGCCATCAGGATGAACGGGGAACTCAAGCCCGCGGTCCTGCGTCCCCAGTACGACGAGGACGACGAGGGACCCGTCGACGACTACACCTACCTGATCATGCCGATGCGTCCGTGACCGACCCGGACCCATCCATCGCGCCCGCCACGCCTGCACCACGGCCATGACCACCCCGGGTCCCGTACCGGTGGCCGGGCCCGGCCGGGCCCGGTCCTAGGCGTGCACCTCACCCGCGTGTGCCTGACCGACGTCCGCAGCTACGACCATGCCGACCTGGCCCTGGGTCCCGGGGCGACCCTGCTGCTCGGACCCAATGCACAGGGCAAGACCAACCTCGTCGAGGCGGTCGTTCGTGCCGCCACCGGTTCCAGCCACCGGGTCACCAGCGACGAGGCACTGGTGCGCAAGGATCGTGACCTGGGCGTCATCCGGCTCGCGGCCGTCACCGACCAGGGGCGTGCCCGCAGCCTCGACGTCGAGATCGGGTCGGCCCGGCGGACCCGTACCCGCGTCGACGGCAACGACGTGCAACGGGCCGCGGACGCGGTCGGGGTGGTCAAGGTCGTGCTGTTCGCGCCCGAGGACGTCGTCATCGTCCGGGGCGACCCCGGTGAGCGTCGACGGTTCCTGGACGACCTGCTGGGCCAGCGACGACCGGCCTACGCGGCGGCCCGGTCGGACTACGACCGGGTCCTGCGCCAGCGCAACCAGTTGCTCAAGCATGCGCGCGGACTGTCGGGCTCGGCAGCCGAGGCCAGCCTGGCGACGCTCGCGTCGTGGACGCGCCAACTCGTCCACCACGGCGCCGCGATCCTGGCGGCCCGGTTGGCGGCCGTGCACGCGCTGGCGGGGGTGGTCGATCGCACCTACCGGGACGTCGCAGACCGACCGGAGCCGGTCACGCTGACCTACCGGTCGTCCACCGGTCGCGCAATCCCGGCCGACCCCGATGCGGGGGTGCCGGACCCGGCCCCGTTGGCCACCGAACTGCAGGAGCGGCTCGACGAGGTGGCCGACGAGGAGCGACGTCGCGGCGTCACGCTGGTCGGACCGCACCGGGACGACGTCGACCTCGCGATCGACGACCTGCCTGCCCGGACCCATGCCAGCCAGGGCGAGGCATGGTCGTTGGCCCTGGCACTGAAGGTGGCCACGCACGACGTCCTGGCGGAGGTGGGGGACCGGCCGATGGTGGTCCTCGACGACGTGTTCGCCGAACTGGACGCGACTCGTCGGGCCCGGTTGGCCGAGCATTGTGCCGGCTGGGACCAGGTACTGGTCACGGCCGCGGTCGAGTCCGACGTGCCGCTGTCGGCGCGGGTCGTCGAGGTGGCCATGGTCGACCGGGTCAGCCGACTGCATCCCCGCGCCCCGGTCACCGCATCCGAATCCATGCCGACAGGAGACGCCGCGCGGGGCGCGGACGTCGAGAAGTCGCCGTCGGGCGGCGGTCGGCCCGCGGTCACCACCCCGGTGGGGAAGGACCGCATCCCCACCGTGTCGGAGGCCGCGGTTGGCCCCGTCACGACGACCAGTCCGGACGTCGGTCCTGCCTGGCCCAGCCCCGAGGTCGGCGCGTGAGCGGGCGGGAGCCGAGACCCGGGGACGACGAGCGGGACGGGCGCTCGGGACGGGGAGACGGTTCCGGTGACAGTCGGAGCGTGTCGAGGTCCCGGCGACCCGACCTGGACGACGCGCGGCGGGCCCTGCGGTCGGACGTCGACGGGTCGATCTATGCCCGCCGTCGGCACCGGGACGGACGCCGCCGCCACGCGCTGGAGCGGGAGGCCTTCGATCCGCAGCCGGAACAGGACGACTGGACCGTGCCGGACCGCACCGGCCACCGGCGGATGCCCGGCACCCCGGAGGCGCTGGGGGACGTGCTGGGGGCGATGATGGAGGACCGGGGCTGGTCGGCCAGGTTGCGCTCCTCGGCACTGTTCTCCCGCTGGGCCGAGGTGGTCGGCGACGACGTGGCGCGCAACTGCGAACCGGTGCGCCTGGTCGGTGGCGTGCTGGTCGTCGCGACGACGTCGACGTCATGGGCGACCCAGTTGCGCTACCTCTCGGGCGAGTTGCAACGGGCGGTGAACCACGCGCTGGGCGAACCGATCGTCGAGCGCGTCGAGGTTCAGGTCCGCCGCTGATCTTCGCCATGGCGACCGCGGTGGACGTGCCGAGGTGGGCGTGCTGCCGTGGGTCGACGGGGGAGTGGGCGCTGGGCCCGGACCAGTGACGAGTGATCAGCGGCGGTAGACCTCCACCTCCGTGGCCTTGACGATCGCGTGGAGGTCGGGGTCGCCCGCGAGGTCCAGTTCTGTGGCGGCCGCCGGGGTCACCTCGGCCACGAGGTGGAGGTCCCCGGCGAGGTGGATGTGCAGGCGGTCGCCGAGCGGGTCGATGCGGGTGACCCGGACCCGGAACGTGTTGCGCGGGGAGCCGGCCGGTGGGGTCCGGAACAGCGCCACCGCGCGCGGCGGGAAGGCTACGTGCACGTCGCCGTGGACGCTGTCGGCCGTCGTGATGGTGGTGTCGCCGTCACGGCCGTGGACGGTCGTGACGACCCCGTCCGCGACGCCGCGGTAGAGGTTGATGCCCACCAGGTCGGCGACGAACGGCGACGTCGGGCGGGTGGCCAACGCGGCGAGGTCGTCGTCGGCGGTGATCCGTCCCTGTTCGAGCACGATCACCCGGTCGGCGAACGTGGCGACGTCGGCGAGGTCGTGCGTGATCACGACCACGGGTCCCGGGAAGACACGGAGGTGGTGGCGCAGCAGCCCGCGCAACTCCTGACGGCCGGTGGCGTCGACCGCCGCCAACGGTTCGTCCAGCAGCAACATGTCGGGGTTGGTGACCAGCGCGCGGGCCAGGGCGGCTCGTTGGGCCTGGCCGCCGGACACGGCTGCGGGACGGGCACCCGCGATCGTGTCGTCCACGCCCACCTCGGCCAGCGCGGCGCGCGCCGCAACGCGGTGCGCAGGCCGGATCCGCCGCCCCCCGGCGGCGGCGAATGCCACGTTGTCGCACAGGTCGAGGTGGGGGAGCAGGACCGGGTCCTGGAACAGCAGGCCGACGCCTCGTTGGTGCAACGGGACGTGGTGGGCGGCGCTCGACCACACGCGGTCCCCGAAGCGCACCTGCCCGTCGGTGCCGATCGGTCCGACCGTGCCGGCCAGCGCCCCCAGCAGGGTCGACTTGCCGGCCCCGTTGGGGCCCACCAGGACGGTGACCTCGGGGCCGAGGGCCAGGTCGACGTCCAGCACGAACCCGCCGGGGTGACAGACCCGCACGCGCGCGGTCAGGCTGGTCGCGGCCCCTGCGGATCCGTTGGCGGTGGCGGGTGTGGCCGTCACGACGTCCCCCCGGTCAGCGGGGTCAGCCAGCGGGCACGTAGCGCGACCAGCACCACCACGGACACTGCGAGCAGCACCAGCGACAGCAGGGTCGCGGCGCCCGGATCACGCTGCAGTTGGACGTACACGGCCAATGGCAGGGTCTGCGTGGTGCCGGGCAGGTTGCCAGCGAAGGTGATGGTCGCCCCGAATTCGCCCAGCGCGCGTGCCCACGCCAACGCCGCTCCGGCGGTCATGGCCGGGCGGACCAGCGGGACGGTCACCCGGGCCAGCACGCGCCAGGGCGTCGCGCCCACGCTGGCCGCGGCAAGTTCGTGGCGAGGATCGACCGACGCCAGCGCCGCCTCCACCGTGACGACGAAGAACGGCAGTGCCACGAACACCGCCGCCAGGACGACGCCCGCGGTGGTGAACGGGAGCACGATCCCGGCGACCCGCTCCAACCAACCGCCCGCCAGTCCGCGACGACCGAAGGCCAACAACAGCGCGACGCCACCCACGACAGGTGGCAGCACCATCGGCAGGAGCACCAGCGCCCGGACCAGGCGCCGACCCGGGAAGTCGACCCGTGCCAGCACCCACGCCAGCGGGAACCCGACGACGACGATCACGACCGTGGCGACCGCCGGCGCCACCAGCGACAGCACCAGCGCGGACCGCAGCACTGGATCGGTCGCGATGTCGCCGACGCGACGCCACGGGGCACGCACGACCAGGGCCAACAACGGTCCCAGCAGGAGGGCGAGCCCCACGCCGGCCCCGACCCACAGCCCGCGAGGGGTCGTGGTCGGGCCACCGTGACGTGCCCGCCGGTACCTGTCGCCCTGTTGCGTCGTGCTGGCCGCGCCCGCGACCGGCTCCGTGCGTGGGCGAGCCGAGCCGTCCGGGGTCGTCGGTCCGGGGGTCGGGTCGTCGGGGGTCGGGGGTCGGGGGTCGTCAGCGCTCACGGTGCACCGAACCCATGGTCGCGCAGCATCGCCTGGCCGTCAGCGGACGTGACGAAGTCGACGAAGTCGCGCCCGAGACCGGCCTGGTCCGGCAGCACGGCGATCGGGTACGTGGCCACCACCTCATCGGACCCGTCCACCTCCACCGTCCGCACCTGGTCCGAACTGGCGGCGTCGGTCGCATAGACGATGCCGGCATCAGCATCGCCGGTGGCGACCTTGGCCAGCACCGAGCGGACGTCCAGTTCACGCGAGGCCGCTCGGACCTCGACCCCGGCGGCGTCCAGCAACTGGCCCGCGTACCGACCCGCCGGGGCGTCCTCCGAGGCCAGCACGACCGTCACGTCGGGTCGGGCGAGGTCGGCAAGGGACGAGATCCCGGCCCGGTCGTCGGCGGGGGTGACCACCACCAGGCGGTTGGTCGCGAACGTCGTCGGGGGCTCGTCCAGCAGGTCGCGAACACGGCCTATCTGGACCTCGTCGGCGGTGGCCAGCACTCCACCCGGGGCGCCCTGCTCGACCTGGGTGGCCAGCGCCTGGCTCCCGGCGAGGTTGAGTGTCACCGTCACGCCGGGGTGGTCGTCCTCGAAGGCGGCGGCCAGGTCGGTGAACACCTCGGTGAGGGACGAGGCCGCGTGCACCACAAGTTCGTCGCTCGGCTCCTCGTCGGCGGTCCCCGGTCCCACACAGGCGGCGGTGATCAGCGCCACGACCGCCAGGACGGGCGGCATCGTCGACCAGTGACTGCGCCGGGACCGACCGGGGGTTCGGACCCGGCTCATTCGGGCAGCGCCACGACGACGTTGGTGGCCTTGATCGTCGCCACCACCTCCGTGCCGGGTTCGAGCCCCAGTTCCCGCGTGCTCTCGGCCGTCGTCAGCGCCAGCAGCCGGAACGGCCCGGCCTGCATCTCGACCGTGGCGGCGGCGGTGCCGGCCACGACCTCCAGCACCACCGCGGCCAACTGGTTGCGCGCGGAGGTGGCACGAGCCGGCTGGGAGGGGGCGCGACGGTCCCGGAGGATACGGCGGACCTCGGTCAGCGGCACCAGCCGCTGGTTGCCCCTGGAGCGCACGACCTGGATCTCGCCATCGGTCTCCCAGCGCCGGATCGTGTCGACCGACACGTCCAGCAACGCGGCGGCCTGCCCGATGCGCAGGTGATCGTCCATGCCAATACCTCGAAGAACGGGGTTGAATGGCCACAGTACCTATGTATTACACGACAGCCCGACGACGACACGATGCTCGTGCGGCGGGATCGTCCCGGGATCGTCGACCGGCAGCGCCACCACGCTGTGGCGCGGACGATCGGCCCGGACGACCTCTCCACCGGGACGGACGTCGGGCGGCGCCGGCCCGGTCTCGGCACGTATCGTTGGGGCGTCGCCGACCGCACGACCGTCGAGGGTCCCATGCCCGAACTGCCCGATATCGAGGACTACCGCGCGGCGCTGCGCGATCGCCTGGTGGGCAACGTGGTCGAACGGCTCCGGATCACCTCGTTCACCCTGCTGAGCACCTTCGACCCCCCGGTCGACGCCCTGCACGGCCAGGTCGTGACCGACGTCCGGCGGCTCGGCAAGCGCATCGTGTTCTGCTTCGGCGAGGTCGACCCGGATCCGGTGTACGCGGTCCTCCACCTCATGATTGCGGGTCGCCTGCGGTGGCTGGAGCACGGCGCCAAGGTGCCTGGACGGATCGGCCTGGCGGCACTCGACGTGGCCACGCCGGACGGCGAGCCTGTCGGGTCGCTGATCCTGACCGAGGCCGGGACCAGGAAGCGCGCCCGCCTGGCGGTGGTCCGACCGGAAGACCTGGCCGACCATGATCGCGGGGGCCTGGAACCCCTCGAGATCGACCGGGACACCTTCGCCACCGCGGTGACGACGACCAACCGGACGCTCAAGCGCGGGCTGACCGACCCGCGCGTGCTGTCGGGGATCGGCAACGCCTACTCCGACGAGATCCTCCACGCCGCCAAGTTGTCGCCGGTCGCGCGGACCCAGCAACTCGACGACGACGAACTGACCCGCTTGTACGAGACGACCGTGGACCTGCTGACCCGCTGGTCCGCGACCCTGCGCGCCGAGACCGGCGACGGCTTCCCGACCAACGTGACCGCGTTCCGGGACGACTTCGCGACCCATGGCAAGTTTGGCGAGCCCTGCCCCGTGTGCAGCACCCCGATCGCGCGGATCCGGTACGCCGACAAGGAGACGAACTACTGCCCGCGGTGCCAGACGGACGGCCGTCTGCTCAAGGACCGCAGCCTGTCCCGAATCCTCAAGGACGACTGGCCCGCAACCGTCGACGAGGCCGAGTCCGACTGACCCGACGGACCGTCGAGAGAACTCCCAGGCCCCGGATGCGGGGCTGATCCGCACACTGGACGGGCGTCGGTCGCCCAGCGAGTTCGGCAGCCAGCACCTAGGTTCCGGGTGACGACGGCAACGAGGAGGCGGTGTGGCACGAGTGGCAGTGGTGACCGGCGCGTCCAGCGGCATCGGGGCCGTGACCGCGCGACGATTGGCGGATGACGGTTGGGACCTGGTCCTGGTCGCCCGACGTCGTGACCGACTTGACGACCTGGCGGCAGCGGTGGGCGGCGCGACCGTCGTCGCGGTCGACCTCACCGACGCGGCTGCACCGGCCGCGGTCCGGGCCGCGATCACCGACCAGCACGGCGGTCGGCTCGACCTGTTGGTGAACAACGCGGGCGCCCGGTTCCCGGGGACCTTCGCGGACACCGGGGTCGAGGGGCTCCAGCAGCACCTCGACGTCAACCTGATCGCGGTGGCCGCCCTGACCCATGAACTGCTGCCCATGCTGCGGGCCCAGCACGGGGCCGTGGTCACCGTCGCGTCGGTGTCGAGCTTCATCTCGCGCGCCGGGACCGCCGGCTACTCGACCGCCAAGGCGGCCGTGCGCGCCTTTTCGGATGCGCTCGCCCTGGAGGAGCGCTCCATCCACGTCGGCCTGGTCGTCCCCGGGTTCATCGCGACCGAGGGCTTCCCGCAGACGCAACTGGTCGAGAACCCGCGCACCCGGTGGGCGGTCTCCACCCCCGAGGCGGTCGCGGAGGCCGTCGTGCAGGCCGGTCCCGGACGCCGCGAGCAGGTGCACGTCCCACGCGCCTGGGCCATCGCCACTGCAGCCCGTGCGGTCGTGCCGTCCCTCGTGCCGAAGGTCGCCAGGTTGCTGGGCGCCCAGACCACTCCGGACACGCGCGCGGCCGCGGCGCGGCCGCAGGCAGACTGACCTGCGGATGGGCCTCGACGACTACGACCGGGTGGAGGCTCGGACGCGCGCGGACTTGCGTGCGTGGCTGGCCGACAACCACGAGCGGGACCAGGGCGTGTTCCTGGTCACCTGGAAGGCCCACACCGAGCACTTCCTGTCGTGGGGCGAGATCGTGCAGGAACTGCTGGCGTGGGGCTGGGTCGACTCGACCGGACGCGGCGTCGACGACGACCGGACGAGCCATCTGGTCAGCCCCCGGCGACGCGGCAGTGGCTGGTCGCGGATCAACAAGGAGCACGTCGCCGCGCCTTGGAGGCCGCGGGCGTGATGGCTCCCCCTGGACGTGCTGTCGTCGAGGCTGCGATGGCCGACGGGTCGTGGACGCTGTTGGACGACGTGGAGGCCGGGATCGTGCCGGACGACCTGGCCGCGGCGTTCGACGACCGGGAGGCGTGGGACCAGTGGGCAGCCCTGCCCTGGAGCACGCGCCGGGCGACACTCGAATGGGTCATGACGGCCAGGCGCGCGCCCACGCGAGCACGCCGGATCGAACAGGCGGCCGCGATCACCTCCGAGGGTGGTCGCCCGCGCTGACGGAGGCCCTGCCCGGGTCAGTCCTCGCAGCCGAGGTCGTCCTTCGGTCCGGCGTGGTCCGGCGGACCCTTGCCGGTGTCCTTGTCCTTCGGTCCCGCATGGTCCGGCGGCCCGCACCCGAGCCGGTCGTCGGCTTCCTGTGTCTCGTCCTCGTCGTCGGCCTTCTGGTTCGAGGCGTCCTCGTCGTCGTCTTCCTCGGACGCGTTGGCGTCCTCGTTGTCGGCCGCGGTCTCGTCGCAGGCGCGCACCTTGTCCTTGGGTCCCGCATGGTCGGGCGGTCCGTGGCCGTCGCGGTCCTTGTCCTTGGGCCCGGCGTGGGCGGGGGGTCCGCATCGTCGGGCATCGTCGGCATCGTCACCCCCGGCATTCTCGGAATCATCGCAGTCGCGGACCTTGTCCTTGGGTCCCGCATGGTCGGGCGGGCCGTGGCCGTTGCGATCCTTGTCCTTGGGTCCGGCGTGGTCGGGCGGGCCGTGGCCGTTGCGATCCTTGTCCTTGGGTCCGGCGTAGTCGGGCGGGCCGTGGCCGTTGCGATCCTTGTCCTTGGGTCCGGCGTGGTCGGGCGGCCCCGCGTGGTCCGGCGGGCCGCAGCGATCGGCGTCCTCCCCGTTCGTCGCATCCCGTTCCTCGGTCGCATCGTCGGCCGGTGCCGGCGAGGGGTCGTCGGTCGCGTCGTCGGAGGTGGCGTCGGCGGCCGTGCTCGGCGACGTCGTTGCGGGCGACGGCAGGTCGGGGAGCGGTGAAGGGTCGGGCGATGGCCGGGCGGTCGACGCCGATGTGCTCGGCGAGGCACTGGGTGCGGTTGCGGGGGTCTCGCTTGGCTCGTCCTGGGCGACGGCCAGCCCGCCACCGGCGAGCGCCAGCAGGCACGCCGCCACCAAGATCCGTGTCCGATTCACGTCGTTCCCCGTTCCCCTCGCATCGGCCGTCCCGTTCCCCCGGGACTGCTCAATGTCAACGATACGCCACGAACACCGATCCGTCGATGGTGTGCGCATTCCGCACGCTCCGTCCGAGCCTGGGTCCGCGTGGAGTACCCGGCCACGACGCCACGGGTGCGTCGAAGGCGAACGGACCCCGGAGCCCTTCAGGCCGAGCGCTGTCCGGGTTGAAGGGCACAGGGTGGTGTGCGGGTCGAGCCCAAGGACCTTCAGCCCGACCCAGGTCCGGTGGGAGGGCCTTGCCTGGGGCGAGCCGGTCAGGCGACCCAGATGGTCTTGGCGTTGACGAACGACTTGGCGCCGTACTCGCCGAGTTCGCGGCCGTAGCCGGAGTCCTTCACGCCGCCGAAGGGCACGCGCGGGTCGGACTTCACCAGTTCGTTGACGAACACGGCCCCGGACTCGACCTGCGCCGCGACCTCCTGGGCCCGGTCGACGTCGTTGCCGAAGATCGCCGCCCCCAGTCCGTAGCGCGAACTGTTGGCGACCGCGATGGCGTCGTCGACGTCTGCCACCTCGATGACGGCCGCGAGCGGGCCGAAGGTCTCCTCCCACGCGGCCGGGGAGCGGGCGTCGAGGTCGGTCAGCATCGTGACGTCGTGGAAGAACCCCCGGCGGTCCGGCACGCCTCCACCGAGCGCCACCGTCGCGCCCTGGTCGACCGCCCGTCGGACCTGGTCCTGGAGGTCGTCGCGGAGGTCGCCACGGGCCAGCGGTCCGACGTCGGTGTCGTCGTCCATCGGGTCACCCACGGTGGCCGAGGCGAGCTCCGCGCGGAAGGCCTCGGCGAAGTCCGCTCGTGCGTCGCCGACCACGATGAAGCGCTTTGCCGCGATGCAGGACTGGCCGTTGTTGATCAGGCGCGACTGGGCCGCCACCTCGGCCGCACGCTCGATGTCGGCGTCGGGCAGGACGATGAACGGGTCCGAGCCCCCCAGTTCCAGCACCGTGGGCGTCAACGACTCACCGGCCTGTTTCGCGACTGCGCGTCCGGCGGCCTCGGACCCGGTCAGGGTCACACCACGGATCCGCTCGTCGGCGATCATGCCGTTCACCAGGTCGGAGCCGATCAGCAGCGTCCGGAACACGCCTTGCGGCGCGCCGGAAGCGGTCAAAACGTCCTCGATCGCCATCGCACACCCCGGCACGTTCGACGCGTGCTTGAGCAGCATGGTGTTGCCGGCGGCCAGTGCCGGGGCGAGCGCCCGCACGGCCTGCCACAACGGGAAGTTCCACGGCATCACGGCCAGGATCGGTCCCAGCGGGTCGAAGCGCACGTAGCTGGAGGCGGCGTCGGTCTCGATCACGTCGTGGGCGAGGTAGTGGGCGGCGTGCTCGGCGTAGTGGCGGCAGGCCCATGAGCACTTGTCGACCTCGGCACCGGCCGCGGCGAGGGTCTTGCCCATCTCGGTGGTCATCAGTTCGGCGAGCTCGTCGCGTCGGCGGTCGAACTCCTCGGCGGCGGTGGCCAACACGGCCGTCCGGAGTTCGAGGTCGGTCGTGCGCCAGTCCCCGAAGGCCTCCCACGACCGGGCAAGGGCGTGCTGCACGTCGTCCGGACCGTGTTCCTCCCACGTGGTGATGGGTTCTTCGGTCGTGGGGTTCACGGTGGTGAGCATGGTGATGCCTCCGGGACGACGAATGGGCCGCCGGGTGGTGCCGGGCGACCGTGGACCACGCTATCGACGGTTCCGTGTCCAGCCGGCCGGACACGGCACCGTCGTGTCGGTCGCCGCGATCGCGACGACCGGGACGACGACTTTCGGGCCCCGCCGATCCGGGCCACGGGGGCCGGCGGCGCGCCTATGCTGGGCCGCGGTCCGACCCGTTGCCCGAAGGTGCCTGCATGAGTGCGAGTTCTCCCGCCGTCCGTCCCTTGGCCGTGACCTGGACGACCGACCGGGCGTGGGTCCAGGCGGTCCTCGTCGTCGCCGGGGCCACCTTCGTCGCGGCGACCGCACAGTGGGAGATCCCGCTGTGGCCGGTGCCGATCTCGGCCCAGAGCCTGTCGGTGCTGCTGGTCGGAGCGACCCTGGGGGCACGGCTCGGTGGTCTGTCGATGCTGACCTACCTCGGGATGGGAGCGGGCGGGCTGCCGGTGTTCTCCGGTGGCGGGGGTGGCATCCAGCACCTGGTCGGGCCGACCGTGGGCTACCTGGTGGGATTCGTCGTGGCGGCGGCCCTGATGGGATGGCTGTCGCAACGGTTCCACACGACCCGGTCGGTCCCGGCCGCCGCAGCGACGGCCGCGACCACGTTCCTGCTGGCCACCGTCGTCATCCTGGCGTGCGGCGTGGTGGGGCTGATGGCGGTCCTCGACCTGTCGGTCCGCGAGGCCTGGGCCGCTGGCGTGACCCCGTTCTGGATCGGCGCCCTGATCAAGGCTGGCGTCGCCACCCTCTACATCCCCACCGCCTGGTGGATCACCGACGCGCTCGCGGACTGACCACCCCTCGAATGCTCCTGGATGACCGACCGCGTCGTTGGTCAGGCCGGCGTGACGTCGTCGCGGCGTTCCAGCATCGCGTCGAGGCGCGCGGGCACGGGCTCCACGCCCAGGCCCGGACCCCGCGGCACGCGGATGTGGCCATCCTCCAGCACGAACGGCTCGGTGATGTCCTCCACGTAGAACCGTGACGATGCGGAGATGTCGCCCGGCAGGGTGAAGCCGTCCAGGGCCGCCAGCGCCGCGTTGGCGGCGCGGCCCAGCCCGGTCTCGAGCATGCCGCCGCACCACGCGTCCACGCCCCGCTCCCGGCAGCGGTCGTGGATCCGCACGGCTTCGAGGTAGCCCCCGACCCGGCCGGGCTTGATGTTCACGACCGTTGTCGCGCCCATCTCGATGGCTGCGGTGGCGTCGGCGACCGACTCGATCGACTCGTCGAGGCAGATGGGCGTGTCCATGGTCCGGGCCAACTGGGCGTGCTCCCACAGGTCGTCGTTGGCCAGCGGCTGTTCGACCAGCAGCAGTGAGAAGTCGTCCAGCCCGTGGAGGTGGTCGGCGTCGGCCAGCGTGTAGGCCGCGTTGGCATCGACCTGCAACAGCAGGTCGTCCCCGAAGGTGGCCCGCACCGCCCGGACGAGGTCAAGGTCGCGGCCCGGTTCGATCTTGAGCTTGATCCGCACGTATCCCTCGTCGAGATAGCCCCTGACGACCTCGACGAGCGTGTCCGTGTCGTCCTGCAGCCCGACCGACACCCCCGACGGCACCCGCGACCGGGTGGCTCCCAGGTGGTCCGCCAGCGACTGGTCGCGACCCCGGAGTTCGGCGTCCAGCACCGCCATCTCCACGGCCGCCTTCGCCATGTGGTGGCCGACGATCGGTGCCAGGGCCGTGGCCACGCCGTCGGCCGCGATGTCGGCCCGCCCGTTCGGTCCGCTCGCCCGGGCCAGCAGGGGGACCAGTTCGTGGGCCAGCACGCGGTGCGCCCCGGCCACGTACTCAGCCGAGTAGACCGGGTGCTCACCCGCCACGCACTCGCCCCAGCCCACCACGTCGGCGGCGCCGCCTCGGCCGTCGTCGGTGGTCGCCTCGACCCGTACGAGCAAGGCCAGGCGGGTGTGCTGGGTCCCGAACGAGGTGGTGAACGGACTCACCAGCGGCATCCGCACCTGCAACAGTTCGATCCGGTGGACCTGCATGGGGTGCTCCTGTGGTCGATCGTCCCCGTCGAGTGTGCGGCCTGGGGCCACATGTGGTCGTGATGCGCACCGTCGACGAGGAGGGTCGGTGGTGGTCGGGTGGTCAGTTTGGTCAGGGGTTTTCGGGGTCGGACGTGGGATCGGGGTGGCGGCGGAGGCGGTAGCCGCCGTCGCGGGTGAAGCCAGTGACGCTCCAGGCCGGGCCGCCACCATCGGGGTTGGGGGCCAGGCGCGGCACCATGGCTTCCCGGACGGCGTGGCGCCAGCGGATCGCAAGGTCGGGATCGCGGCGGCGGATCGCCTCGACGTCGGACGGGACGGCCACCAGCACGTCGGTGCCCGTCGCCGCGTGCGTGACGGGTTCGTTGTCCGGGCCGACGTCCACCACCCTGGTCGGGGGAGTGGCGGTCGACGGCGCGGCATGGTCCCCCGACGGCGGTTCCCCGGGCTCGTCGGTGCTGACGTCCCAGGACACCAGCAGCCGGTCGCTGCCCTGGCCTCGGTTGCGGTCGTCCGGCATGTCGCCGTAGTAGTCGACCGCGTATGCCTCCACTCGCACGCCCAGCCGGCCGAGGTTGAACCAGGCGTTGCGGGCGACCAGCGGGTCGAAGGTCCAGGTCACGGCCGTGATCCCGTGCTCCCGACACCACGCCGCCTGGTGCCGCTTCAGCGCCCGGCCGATGCCCAAGCCGGAGGCATCGCTGACGACGCCGGTGATGTGGGAATGCAGGACCGGGGCGTCCGGCGGCCCGAGCAGCCCCAGGCTCGCGCCGACCAGTCGGTCACCCCGCCACGCACCACTGGCGTAGCCACCGGCATGGGCCTGGGCCACCACCAGCGCGGACTGGACCGGGTACTCGTCGCCACCCCACACCTCGCGCCACAACTCGGCCGCGGCACGGGCCTCGTCCATGGCGTGGAGGAGGTCGATGCGCAGGTCGTTCGGGCCCCCGTGCGCGCTCACGACCCGTCGCCACCCGTCGCGGGGGTGCCGATGGGCGCCGCAACCGCGTCGGTGGTGGACGGTCCGACCGGTCGTCGGTCGACCACCAGGCGCTCGAGCAGGCCGGCGAGCATCCGGTGGCGGGGGACCAGGCCGTCGGCCAGCACGTGTTCGTCGCGCGCATGGGCACCGCTGCCGGTTGTCCCGAGGCCGTCGAGCGTGGGGATGCCCATCCCGGCTGTGAAGTTGCCGTCGGAGGCGCCACCGACCGACCGTCGTGTCGGCCGCTTGAGCTCGAGTTCGTCGCACACCTCGTCGACCACGTCGGCCACCGGGTCGGCCAGCGCACGCGCGAGCGGGGGCCGGTTCACGCCGCCGATGACCTCCAGTCGTGCGCCCGGGAGGGTCGACCCGAGCGCGTGCAGGTCGCGGTCCACGCGGTCCTGCTCGCCGGCCGAGGTGGCGCGCACGTCCACCACGACCTCGGCGCGCTCGGGCACGGTGTTGTCGGTGGTCCCCCCGCGGAGCACCGTCGGGGTGACGGTGGTCTCGAGTTCGGGCGCGCCCAGGGCGGCGATGCGAGGGACCTGGATGGCCAGTTCGACGGTGGCGTTGATGCCGGCCTCCGGTTCGAGGCCGGCGTGGGCCGCGTGGCCGTGGGCGACGAGCCGGTAGACCGAGGCACCCTTGCGGCCGACCTTGATCGATCCGTCTGACAGGCCGGGCTCGGTGACCAGCACCGCCCTGCAGTCACGTGCCTCGGCCTCGATCAGGGCACGGGAGGTCGTCGAGCCGATCTCCTCGTCCCCGGTGACCAGGATCGTCGTGCCGTCGACCGCGGCCGCCCCGTGTCGGGCCACGACGGTCGCCACCGCATGCAGGCCCAGCACGATCCCGCCCTTCATGTCGAAGCAGCCCGGGCCGCGGACGATGCCGTCTTGGACCCGGAACGGCATCGACGCGAGCGTGCCGAGCGGCCAGACCGTGTCGTGGTGGCCCAGCAGCAGGACCCGCCGGGGCCCGGCGCCCAGCCGCCAGCGCACGTGCGAGACGCCGTCGACGACCACGACCTCCCCGGGCACGCCCAGCAACCGCTCGCCCAGTTCGGCGACCGCGGCGGCGCTGCGGTCGACCGCAGCGAGGTCGCCCGACGGCGACTCCACCTCCACCAGTGTCGCGAGGTCGCCCAGCAGGGCGTCGACCGTGGGCAGCCCGCGATCGTCGGTGCTCGCCATGGACCCTCCGGGAGCCTCGTGGGGTGGGCCGGTCCGGTGCCGCGCCCGACCGCGGTCACCCTACCGACCCTCCATCTCCAGCCATGGTCGGTGGACGGTCCGACGACTCGGCATCTGCAGGCAACGTTGCACCCGGGTGGTGGTCGGGTCGAAGGGCGTGGCTGGGGGTCGGCTGGGGTGCTGGTGACATTCCGCCTGGGTGGTGGTCGGGTGGAAGGGGTTCGAGGGCGGCCGAGGTGGGGCCGGCCAGGCATCGTCGGATGGTGTCCCCACGGTGCGGTCCCAGCCGGTTTCGCGGGGGTCGGCCGAGTACCATGTCGAGCGTGCTCGATCGCCGGATGTGAGGCTCCGCGCGTCGGTTTCCGCGCCCTGCCGTGACCCTGCCCATCGGTCGCGTGCAGCAGCTGGACGTCCGTGTCGCGTCGCGTGCCCGACGGCCCGCCCCACTACCGACCCGGGCACCCGTACGCCCCGTGAACCATCGTCGAAAGTGTCCCGGACGTGTCAGCAGCCCGCACCGACTACAGCGCGAAGAACATCACCGTGTTGGAGGGCCTCGAGGCCGTCCGAAAGCGCCCCGGCATGTACATCGGCTCGACCGGTGCACGTGGCCTGCACCACCTCATCTGGGAGGTCGTGGACAACTCGGTCGACGAGGCCCTGGCCGGCCGCTGCGACCACATCGAGGTGACCCTGACCGCCGACGGGGGCGTGCGGGTCTCCGACGACGGGTCCGGCATCCCGGTCGACATGCACGCCAAGCAGAACCGACCGGCCCTGGAGGTCGTGCTGACGGTGCTGCACGCCGGGGGCAAGTTCGACTCGCAGGCCTATGCGGTGTCCGGTGGCCTCCACGGGGTCGGCGTGTCGGTGGTCAACGCGCTGTCCGAGAAGTTGGTCCCCCGCATCCGACGTGACGGTGCGATCTGGACCCAGTCCTACGTCCGCGGTGTGCCACAGGGACCGATCGAACGGGTCGGCGACGCCGACGACACCGGGACCGAGATCACCTTCTGGCCCGATCCGGAGATCTTCGAGTCCAGCGACTTCACCATCGACACGATCGTTCGTCGGCTCCGCGACACCGCCTTCCTGACCGCGGGCCTGCGCCTGCACCTGGCCGACGAGCGTGATCCGGACGACCTCGACGAGGACCGGGTCCGGTCGTGGGACTTCCACGCCCCCAACGGCCTGGCCGACTTCGTCGACCACATCCGCACGACCCGCAACAAGGACGGGCTGCACGAGCCGGTCCACTTCGAGTCCGAGGAGGAGGGTCCCAACGGGCCCCAGTCGCTGGAGGTGTCGCTCCAGTGGATCAACGACTTCACCGACTCGATCCTGAGCTTCACCAACACCATCAACACCCACGAGGGTGGCACCCACGAGGAAGGCTTCCGGACCGCGTTGACCTCGGCGATGAACCGCTACGCCAAGGACAAGAACCTGCTGCGTTCCAAGGAGGTCGACTCGCTGACCGGCGACGACCTCCGCTCTGGCCTGATCGCGATCATCTCGGTCAAGGTCGGCGACCCCCAGTTCGAGGGCCAGACCAAGACCAAGCTCGGCAACACCGAGGTCAAGTCCTTCGTCCAGAAGGCCACCTACGAACACCTCCAGTTGTGGCTGGGCGAGCACCCCACCGAGGCCAAGGCGATCATCTTCAAGGCCGAGGGCGAGGCCGCGGCCCGCATCGCCGCCCGCAAGGCCCGCGACCTGACCCGCCGCAAGAGCCTGCTCGAGTCCACCTCGTTGCCGGGCAAACTGGCCGACTGCCAGTCGCGCGACCCGCGCGAGTCGGAACTGTTCATCGTCGAGGGTGACTCGGCCGGTGGGTCCGCCAAGCAGGCTCGCGACCGCCGGATCCAGGCGATCCTGCCGATCCGCGGCAAGATCATCAACGTCGAGAAGGCGCGCCTGCCCAAGGTCCTGGGCAACACCGAGGTGCAGGCGTTGATCACGGCGATGGGCACCGGGTTCGCCGACGACTTCGACGTGGCCCGGGCGCGCTACCACAAGCTGATCCTGATGGCCGACGCGGACGTCGACGGCGCCCACATCCGGACCCTGCTGCTGACCTTCCTGTTTCGGCACATGAAGCCGTTGATCGAGGCCGGCTACGTCTACCTCGCCCAGCCGCCGCTCTACCAGATCAAGCACTCCCGTCGTCGAAACTGGGTCGAGTACGCCTACTCCGACCCGGAGCGCGACGCGATCTTCGCCGACCTGCCCGAGGGTGGCAAGGTCGACGTCCAGCGCTTCAAGGGCCTGGGGGAGATGGACCCAGATCAGTTGTGGGAGACCACGATGGACCCGGAGAACCGGATGCTGCGCCTGGTGGCCCTGGACGACGCGGTCGCGGCCGACGAGATGTTCTCGGTGCTCATGGGTGACGACGTCCCCAGCCGGCGCGAGTTCATCCAAACGAATGCCCGCTACGCCACGGTGGACGTGTGACGGGCCCAGGGCTGCCGGAGGTCGTGGGCCTCGCGTTCGAGTTCATCCAGACCAACGCCCGCCATGCCACCGTCGACGTGTAGCCGGACGTGAGGCGGTCGGGGATGTCAGGACGGTCGAGGTGACCGCGAGCCGGAGCTGCTGTGGTCCTGCTGGTCGTCGTGTACGTCCCGTTGGGCGCCGCGCTGGCCCGGGCGCGGCCCGGAACGACCGGCGTGGTTGCTGCTGCCGGTGGGGGTGGGGTGGTGTCGATCGTGGTCGAGTTGTCCCAGTACCAGTGGCTGGACCGGGTGGCCTCGCTGGACGACGTCGTCATCACGACGACGTCGACCGTGGTTGGATGGCTCGTCGTGGCCGGGCTGCGCCGTCGCGACCACGCTCGCCGCGCCGCCAACCCCTGACCGCACGACCCTCGGAGGACCCATGGCCACGGACCGGATCGGTTTCGTCGGACTCGGCATCATGGGCCGGGGCATGGGTCAGAACCTTCTGGATGCCGGCTTCGAGCTGACGGTGTGGAACCGCACGCCCGACCGGGCCGACGACCTGGTCGCAACCGGGGCCACGTGGGCCGAATCCCCGACCGAGGTGGCGCGCGCCAGCGACGTCGTCGTCATCTGTGTCAGCGACACCCCGGACGTCGAGGAGGTGGTGCTGGGCGACGACGGGATCATCCACGGTGCGACGGCCGGCAGCCTGGTCGTGGACTGCTCGACCATCAGCCCGGACGTGACCCGACAGGTGGCCGCGGCGTTGGCCGAGCGTGACGTGGCCATGCTCGATGCGCCCATCAGCGGGGGCTCGGAGGGAGCGGCGAACGGGACGTTGTCGATCATGGTGGGTGGGCCCGCGGACGCCTTCGAGCGTGCACGACCGGTGCTGGAGGCGATGGGGTCGTCGATCACCCACGTCGGGGGCCCGGGTGACGGGCAGGCGGTCAAGCTCGTCAACCAGGTGCTGGTGGTGCACAACATGCTGGGCGTGTCCGAGGCGCTGCTGCTGGCGTCGGCCGAGGGACTGGACCTCGACCGCACGCTGGACGCGGTCGCCGGTGGGGCAGCCGGGAGCTGGATGCTGTCCAACCGCGGACCCCAGGTGGTCGAGCGCGACTGGTCGCCCGGCTTCACCATCGACCTCCAGCAGAAGGACCTGCGGCTGGTGCTGGAGGCCTTCGAACGCCTGCAGGTCCCCGCCGTCGGGACGGCGCTGATCCACCAGCTCTACACCACGCTGCAACGGGCCGGCCTCGGCGGCGACGGCAACCATGCGCTGGTCCGAGCGCTGGAGCACCTCGCCGACGTCCGCATCGGCGGCGACTGACGCGATCCTGCCCGCGCTCGCCTGTGGCGCCACGCCTCCGCCCGTCGCTGCACCCGCAGCCGGCGTCCCGCGGGTGATCGGCGGGGTCACGACTCGCGCAGGGACGATCTCGACCCGCCGGTTCGACGTCGACGAGGCGCCGGGGGCGGTGGACGCCGTGGACGCCCCGGTGCCGGCGTGCGGGGATGCCGGGGGGGGTCGGCGCATCCGGTGCGGCGTCGGGATCGGGGGCGGATGGACTGCGGGGACGTGCAGGATGTCCGACGGGCGCACCTCGGCAAGGTTGCGCGCGCCGGTCGGCGCTGCGGCGGGGCGGGATACCGTGCCTGCCCGCGCCGATCGGACGGGAGCGCGCCGATGGAACGGTTCGGGACGGCGGTGCTGCTCGCGGGCCTGGTCGGCGTTGGCGCCTGGTTCGGGGTGAACCCACGGGTTGGCGTGATCGTCGCCGTGGTGGCACTGCTCGCGATGTTGCCCCTGGTGCGCGGGGGCGACGACGACGCCGACCTACCCTGAGCGCCCGACCGATCCCGCCGACGACGCCGAGGACCTGACGTGGACCGCACCCTCCGTGCCGCGGCGACGGCCGCCCTGTTCGGGGTGGTCGTGGTCGGGGGCATCGCATGGTTCCTGGGGATGCCGGGTGGGACCGCGCTGGTCGCCGGGGTCGTGGCGGCCGTGATCCTCGGCGGCCTGATCGTACTGGCGGCCCGGCGCGCCGAGCAGTTCGACCCGCCACCGACGGACCCGTCCGGACCGCCGCAACCGGGGCCGACGGCGACTGACGACGCCCCCGGGGGTGACGCCGGGGCACCCCGCCCACGACCCTCGCCGCCGTTCCCCAGTGCAGGTCGGCCAGGGTGATCCGGCCCGTGTCGTCGAGTACACTGGGCGACACGTGTGCACGTGTGCGGAAGTACTCGAATTCCGTTGATTTCAGGCGATTTCGGCCCGATCGGGACCGTCGCCTGCGGCCGTACGCGACCTGACCCACGACCACTGGAATTTGCGTGGCTGACGACCCCATCGACACCCCGGACGACGCGTCCACCAACGGGGTCGGACCCACCCCCACGGACCCAGGAGTCACGCCGGTCACCGACGGCACGGTCGAGGTCACCGCGGCCGATCCGGTCGCCCGTGATGCCGACGGCACGCCGGTCGACGAGCGCGGCGAGCCGCTGGCCGCGCGGGTGTCGACGGTGGTCATCGAGGACGAGATGAAGTCGTCCTACCTCGACTACGCGATGAGCGTGATCGTGGGCCGGGCGCTGCCGGACGTGCGCGACGGACTCAAGCCGGTGCACCGTCGGATCCTGTACTCCATGGAGGAGACCGGTCTGGGCCCGACCTCGCCGTACCGCAAGTGCGCAGCCGCGGTCGGTGACGTCATGAAGAAGTACCACCCGCACGGCGACTCGGCGATCTACGACGCCCTGGTCCGGATGGGCCAGGACTTCTCGATCCGCTACGAACTGATCGACGGCCACGGCAACTTCGGTTCGGTCGACGGCGACCCGGCCGCGGCCATGCGCTACACCGAGTCTCGGCTGAGCCGGCTCGCGATGGAACTGCTGCGTGACATCGACGAGGACACCGTCGACTTCGAACCCAACTACGACGGGTACGAGGAACAGCCGGTCGTCCTGCCAGCGCGGTTCCCGAACCTTCTGGCCAACGGTGCGACCGGCATCGCGGTCGGGATGGCCACCAACATCCCCCCGCACAACCTCGTCGAACTGATCGACGCCACGACGGCCCTGATCGACGACCCCACGCTGACGTCGGTCGACCTGATGGAGTACATCCCGGCCCCCGACTTCCCGACCGGTGGACTGATCCTGGGCCAGGCCGGCGCGTTCGACGCCTACACCACCGGGCGCGGGTCGGTGAAGGTGCGCGCCGTCGCGACCATCGAGGAGGGCGAGGGCTCCCGCGAACGTTCCCGGATCGTGGTCACCGAGATCCCCTACATGGTCAACAAGGCCAACCTGTTGATCAAGATGGCCAAGCTGGTCAACGACCGGGTCATCGACGGCATCGCCGACCTGCGCGACGAGTCCTCGCGCGAGGGCATGCGCATGGTCATCGACCTCAAGCGTGATGCCAACCCGCAGGTGGTCCTCAACCAGCTCTACAAGCACACCCAGATGCAGGACACCTTCGGGGTCAACCTGCTGGCCCTGGTCGACGGCGTCCCCAAGACCTTGACGCTGGTCCAGTGCCTGACCCACTACATCGCTCACCAGGTCGACGTGATCGAGCGGCGCACCGAGTACCGGCTGCGCAAGGCCCAGGCCCGGGCCCACATCCTCGAGGGCCTGCTGACCGCGCTCGACCACATCGACGAGATCATCGAGCTCATCCGGGGCTCCGAGTCGGCCGACGCCGCCAAGCTGGGGCTGATCGAGCGCTACGCGTTGTCCGACGTCCAGGCCCAGGCAATCCTCGACATGCAGTTGCGTCGCCTCGCGGCCCTGGAAGCCCAGAAGATCCAGGACGAGTACGACGAACTGATGGATCTGATCGCCGACCTCACCGACATCCTGGGTGACCCGGGCCGGGTCAAGGCGATCATCAAGGAGGAGATGGGCGACATCAAGGAGCGCTTCGGTGACGCCCGACGTTCGCGCGTCATCCCCTACGACGGCGAGATGACCGTCGAGGACCTGATCCCGGTCTCCGACGTCGTCGTCACCCTGACCGAGGGCGGCTACATCAAGCGCACCCCGGTCGACGCGTTCAAGGTCCAGCGTCGCGGCGGCAAGGGCGTTCGCGGACAGGCGACCCGCGGCGACGACATCATCGCCAACCTGTTGACGACCTCGACCCACGACCACCTGTTGTTCTTCACCAATAAGGGCCGGATGTACCGGATCAAGGGCTACCAGATCCCCGAGAAGGCCCGCGACGCCAAGGGTGTGTACGTCGCCAACGTCCCCGGCCTGGCCTTCGAACCGGGGGAGACGGTCGCCGCAGTGATGTCGTTGAAGGAGTTCGACGACCATCGCTTCGTGACCTTCGCCACCCGCAACGGCACCGTCAAGCGCACCCCGCTGGACGACTTCGATTCCGCCTATTCGATCCTGATCGCCATCAACCTGCGCGACGAGGACGAACTGATCAGCGTGGCCGTGACGACCGGCGACGACGACATCATGCTGGTGTCGCGCGCCGGCAAGGCCATCCGCTTCCACGAGTCCGACGTGCGCTCGATGGGACGCACTGCCACCGGCGTCCGCGGCATGCGACTGGTCAACGACGACGATGCCGTGCTCGGGATGGCCCCGGTCACCGACGTCACCGATCGCTACCTGCTGACCGTCACCCGCAAGGGCAAGGGCAAGCGCACCAAGATCGCCGAGTACTCGACCCAGGGTCGCGGCGGCCAAGGACTGATCACGCACCGGTTGGACGGCGACGAGTGGTTGGCCGGCGCCCGGATCGTGCCATGGGAGGACGCCGAGATCCTGCTCGTCAGCGACGGTGGCACGGTCATCCGCATGGACGTGCTGGACGTGCGCCCGTTGGGGCGCGCGACCTCCGGGGTGAAGTTGATGGACACCGGCGGCGACGCGGTCGTCGGCCTGGCCCTGGTCATCGACGCCGATGACGACCTCCAGGACGACGAGGTCAAGTCCGGGAGTGCAGCCGCGGACGCAGCCGAGGCCGACGACTGATCACGCACGTCGAGTGAGCGCATTGCGGCCACATGGCGCGCGAATGCGCATACTCGACGTGGTTCGTCCGCCCGGAGTTGGTCGTGTCCGATGCCCCACGCCCACCCCGCTGCCGTCGATGGGTGGGTACCGCACACTGGTGGTCGTGGTAGCGGTCGCGCTGTTCGTTGCCGCCGAACCCCCAGCAGCGCCGGCCGCCGAGGGTTTGGGCAGAGGCACCCGTCTCAGCCGGTGCGCTCGACCGTGATCGAAGCTACCGGCGCCTGCACGTCCCAGCCGTGCAGTCCCGTGAGCAGGTCGTCGACGCCCGTGATCCCGGCGTGGTGAGTGATGACCCCGCCTTCGACCAGTGCGGGGTTGGACATGGCGGTCCCGGCGTCGGTTGTCGCGATCCCGGTCAGGGGCGCGCACGGTGGCACGATGTCTGCGAAGTCCTCGGTGTTGACCTCGGTCCCCGCGTCATAGCCGGAGGTCGTCAGGACGATGGTGTCCCCGACCTGGTTCGGAAGCCGGGTGCTGTCCAGCCCTGTGAAGCCGTCGTTGGTGCAGATCAACATCGCCGTCAGGCTCAGGCGGGTACCGGAACGTTTGGTCTGGATGGTGAAGGCGCGGGTCTCACCCGGCAGAATCGGTGGTGGGCCATCTCCGACTCGGGGTGCCATGCCCGAAGCAGTGACGTGGCGATCATCGTCCAAGGCCGCGAGCAGCGGCGCATTGTTGCCGTTCTCCGCGATCTGTCGTACCCCGTTGGAGGCCGGCGCACCGACCGTGAAGACCTCCGTGGCGGGACGGTGCGTGGCCCAGACCGGTGGCGTGAACGGTTGGCCGCTCGTGAGGTTGGTGACCGTCACCTCGTAGGTGGCCGTCCGCGGTGCGGCCGTGGACGGGGTCGACAGGCCGACCAAACCCAGGGCGCCGATCGCCGCCACGGCGGCCAGTCGTCGTGGGGCGTGCAGGGCAAGCGTGCGTGAGGACATGACGGTCTCCCGGTCGGGTGTGCCGTCTCGAGAACTCGAGACTGGGTCCACCCAACATCATGCGACGCACGAGGGCGAGCCGCCACATGGTCCTGTCACCAATTCGTCAGATGTGTTCCGGGTCCTGCCGTCCGCGCGCCGCGGGGTGAGCCGGGTCGCCGACAAAGGGTGGCTTCCGTGACCCCCCCGCGTTGACGATCCCGGCAGCACCCCGGTCGATCCGGATTCGTCGCGACCGGACCAACCCACTCGGACGAGGCCTGCTCAGCGCGCGACGTCTCGACGGAGGACGCGGGCCTCCCACGGTCGCAGGGTGGGCATGGGGACGTAGACTCCGTCGTCGTCGACATTGCCCAGCAGCAGGTCGGCGTCGTCGAAGGCATGGGGGTCGTCCAGTTCGGACAGGTCGACGGCCACGTCGTCGTCGCCCGAGACGTTGGCCAGCACCAGCAACTCGACGTCGTCGAGCGTGCGGGTGAAGGCGTAGACGCGCTCGTCGTCGCCCAGCAGCATGCGGAACTCGCCGTGGGCGACCACCGGGTGGACATGGCGCAGGTCGATCAGCCGGCGGTAGTGGTGGAACACCGAGTCGGGGTCGTCGATCTGGGCGGCCGCGTTCCACTCCTCGTGGTCCGGGTTGACCGCGATCCAGGGCTCGCCGGTGGTGAACCCGGCGTGGGCGCCGGCATCCCACTGCATCGGGGTGCGGGCGTTGTCGCGGCTGGCCGGGTTCATGCCGACCAGGACCTCGTCGGGCTCCGCGCCGTCGTCGACCAGTTCGGTGTAGTGGTTGACCGACTCGATGTCGCGGTACTGCTCGATGGCCGTGAACGGGAAGTTGGCCATCCCCAGTTCCTCGCCCTGGTAGACGTACGGGGTCCCGCGGTGCAGGTGCAGCAACGTGCCCAGCAGCTTGGCCGAGCGGGCGCGGTGCTGGCCGTCGTCGCCGAAGCGTGACACTGCCCGGGGCTGGTCGTGGTTGCACCAGTAGAGGCTGTTCCAGCCCACGTCGGACAGCCCGACCTGCCACCGGTTCATGATGGCCTTCAGCGCCGGCAGGTCCAGCGGGCGCTTGTCCCACTTGTCGGATCCCTGGTCGACCTGGACGTGTTCGAAGGTGAACACCATGTCGAGCTCGTCGCGAGCCTGGTCGGTGTAGCGCTGGGCCTGGTCGACGGTGACCCCGACCATCTCGCCGACGGTCAGCAGGTCGGCGTCGCGGCCGGCGAAGACCTCGCGGTGCATCTCCTGCAGGAACTCGTGGATGCGTGGCCCGGAGGCGAAGAACGGGAAGCCGTTGCCGTGATGGGCGTCGGGCGGGACCTCGCCGTCGGGCAGGTCGGGGTCCTTGGAGATGAAGTTGATGACGTCCATGCGGAAGCCGTCGACGCCGCGGTCCAGCCACCAGTTCATCATGTCGTACACCGCGGCCCGCACGTCCGGGTTCTCCCAGTTCAGGTCGGGCTGCTTGCGCGAGAACAGGTGGAGGTAGTACTCGCCGCTGTCGTCGTCCAGTTCCCACGCCGAGCCCGAGAAGAAGCTGCCCCAGTTGGTGGGTTCGGCGCCGGGGTCACCTGGGGCCATGTCCTGGCGAGGCCCCCGCCACCAGTACCAGTCCCGCTTGGGCGAATCGGGGCCGGAGCGCGATTCCACGAACCACTCGTGCTCGTCGGAGGTGTGGTTGACGACCAGGTCCATGACCAGCTTCAGGCCGCGGTCGTGGACCTCGGCCAGCAGGTCGTCGAAGTCGTCTATCGTCCCGAAGGCGGGCTCGATCGACCGGTAGTCGCTGATGTCGTAGCCGTTGTCGTCCTGGGGCGAAGCGTAGACCGGCGACAGCCAGATCACGTCGATGCCCAGGTCCTCGAGGTGGTCGAGGTGGGACCGGATGCCGGCCAGGTCGCCCATCCCGTCACTGTCGGCGTCGGCGAAGCTGCGGGGATAGACCTGGTAGACGACGGCGTCGGTCCACCAGGCGGGGTCGGTGTCGTGGGGCACGGTCGGCCTCGAGGGTCGGGGTGGCAACGGACGGGCGGCCCGGACTTCGGCCGCGGACTTCGGCCGGACCGTCGGGGGATGGACCGGAGGCAATGGTCGCAGGTCGCACGGGCGACTGCTGGTCCGGATCGCCCTGCATGGTGGCCCGGCTGGACCGGCACCGTGGTCCCACGGTCACCGTCGAGCGGCCGACGTCCGGTCGGTCCCGCCAGCCCCGGTTGCGGACGGTGAGGCCGTAGACTGCGACCCGGATCGGAGTGTTCCTCGATGATTCGCCGTCGCATGACCGTCAAGAGGGTCGACCCATGGTCGGTCCTCAAACTCGGGCTGGTCATCAACATCGCCGGCGCCGCCATCCTGGTCGTCACCGGGGTGGTGGTGTGGTCCGTGGTCCGGCGGCTCCAACTGGTCGAACGCATCTGTGAGCCCGCCACGAACCTGCTCGGGTTGGAGTCCTGCACGGTCGACGGCGTCGAACTGATGCGTACCGGGCTGCTGCTGGCGGGTCTGCTGGTGGTCGTCGCGACGGGGGTCATGGTCTTCTCGGCGTTCCTCTACAACCTCATCGCGGACCTCACCGGCGGCATCGAGGTGTCGATGCTGGACCACTCGGGCCTGATGCGCACGTCCTCGGGCGGCGTGGAGGTGTCCCCGGAACTGACCACCGGCGCCATGGCGCCAGCACGGACCGGTGGGACCGGCCGGACCGGACGCCCAGCGGAGACGCCGGTCCACACCGGATCGACGGGGCCGCTGATGGCCCCGGTCGGTGACCACACGATCGCGTCCGCGGCGGCTCGGCCCAACACCGCCGTGCCGCTGTTGGTAAAGGACGGGGAGCCGCCGCCAGTGGTGACGTCCACGCCCGAGGACGAGCGTCCGGGGATGCTGGAACGGGCGGCTGCCGCCGGTGCGGTGGTCAAGGGTGCCGCCGACCGGACCGGTGCCGTCCTGACCGAGGCCGGCCGCCGGGCGACGACCGCGCTGACCGAAGCCACTGAGCGCGAGGCCGCGGCCCGCGCCCAACGCACCGAGGCCGCCAGCCAGTCGCTGGACGACCTCGAGGCCAGCCCCACCCCCCGCCCGCGCGGCTCGGCCCGGACGACCGACGTCGCCACGTCCGGGTCGGACAGTCGTCGTGGCGTGGCGACCCGCGAGGTCGAGGTCGAGTCCGCCTGGCCCGGTCGCGACCCCGATGATGAGGGTCGCCGCTCGCGCGAGGATGCCGCCGCTCGCGATCGACGGCGCCGGTCGGGTTCGGACGGCTCCGGGTCGGTTGGTGCGGGTTCGGACGGCTCCGGGCCGGACAGTTCTGGTTCGGACGGTTCGGGAGCGCCGTCACCGCAGGAGGCCGCAGCTGCCCGGGTGCGTGCGCAGTCGTCGTCCGACCCGACACCGCCACGGGATGCCCACGGCCGGTTCGTCTCCTCCGACGCATCGCCCGACGACCTGTTCGGCAGCCACCCGAAGCGGTCCGAGGCCTCCCGCGGGGACGACCGCGGTCGACGCTGACCCGGCAGCTCGGCGTCTCGCAGTGGGATTGGTACGCCGGTTCGACCACCGCTACGCTTGCCGGTCGACGTGTTTCGGGCCCGTAGCTCAGCTTGGTTAGAGCGCACCCCTGATAAGGGTGAGGCCGATGGTTC
>JBBSMS010000027.1:0-28777 GCA_038233055.1 Nitriliruptorales bacterium | reverse complement strand
GGGTGGGCGAGAAAGGACTTGAACCTTCACCCTCTTTCGAGGACACGGACCTGAACCGTGCGCGTCTACCAATTCCGCCACTCGCCCGAGTTGCGAGGGCACACGATACCAACTCGCCCAAGGTTGCACCAACGCCACCCCAGTGACCGGCCGTGTCACGGGGGCTCGTCCGCGGGCCCGAACGGTGCGCATCCGGGCGTCCCGGGTGGACCCGACCGGCAATGCACAATCTCCATGCAAAGAAACCTTGCATAATTTCTGTGCAACCGATATGGTGCCCGCCATCGCCCACCGAGGAGGACCGCGATGCTTCCCTTCGACCACGACGTGGTGGCAACGTGCCGCCGCGCTGACGCCCGCCGCCTGGCGGACGACCACCGTGCTGCTGGTCCCGCCGGCAGCCCACCAGCCAGGTCCCACCACCTGCGGACCCAGGTCGGTCACCTGCTCGTCCGGGCTGGCCATCGGCTGCAGGCCCCCAACGGACACCGCGCACTCGGGCGGGTGGCATGAGCGACCCACGCGAGTGGCTCGACGGGCTGGACGTCGTCGAGCTGGACAGCGACAAGCTGCGGGCGCTGGCCCACCCGACCCGCAGCCGCATCGTGTCCTCGCTGCGGCTCGAGGGACCGGCGACGTCGTCGCTGCTGGCGACTCGGCTGGGGACCAACAGCGGCCAGACCAGCTATCACCTCCGCGCATTGGCCGACGTCGGCCTGGTGACCGAGGACCCCGACCGCGGCACCGCCCGCGAGCGGTGGTGGAAGGCTGCCCAGAAGGGCCACTCGTGGTCCGAGCCCGATGACGGCGCCGACCCCGAGGACCGCCACGCGGCCGACTGGTTGCTGCGCCACTACCACCGGCTCTACACGCAGTGGGTCTCGGAATGGTTCGAGCTCCGCGACGAGGCCACGCCCGAGTGGCGCCAGGCCGCCATCACCGGTGACAGCTTCTTCCTCGCCACCCCGGAGCTGCTCGGCGAGTTCGGGGAGGAACTGGTCGAGCTGGTGCGCCGCTACCAGGATCGCGGCAACGAACTGGACGACGCCGACGGAGACGTGCAGCGCGTGACCGCCATCTACCAGGTGTTCCCGTCCGACCACCTGCGACCATGAGCACCCACCAGCACTCCCCCGCCGACCGAACTGCCACGCGCAGCCTCACCCGTCGCTACCTGCTGCTGCACGGCCTGCGCTGGCTGCCGACGGGGTTGCTCATCCCGATCACGGTGCTGCTGTTCACCAGCCGGGGCTACAGCCTGGCCGAGTTCGGGGTCATCGGCACGATCATGGCCACCACGACGTTCCTGCTCGAACTGCCCACCGGCGGGCTGGCCGACGCGCTCGGCCGCAAGCGGATCCTGGTGGTGGCGTCGGCGTTCCTGCTGGCGTCCAAAGGCCTGCTGGCAATCGTGGCGTGGTCGCCGGCTCGACCACCATTCGGCCTGGTCGTCGTCGCGATGGTCGCCATGGGGATCTACCGCGCACTCGAGAGCGGCCCGCTGGACGCGTGGTTCGTCGACGCCGCCCACGAGATCGACCCGGCCGCGGACGTCGAGGCCGGACTGGGCCGCGCCGGCACCGTGACCGGCTTCGCCATCGCGACCGGCAGCCTGGCGGCGGGTGGACTGTTGGCATGGGACCCGGTCGCGGGCGTCGACCCCATGGCGCTCGTGCTGCTGGTGTCGTCGGGACTGGTCGTGGCCCAGGTGGTGGCCATCGTCCTGGTGATGCACGACCCCCGGCCGACGCTGGGCACGGCGGTCGTCGTCGAGGCCGTCTGCGACGCGCCGCGCGTGATCGCCTCGACCATCGCCCTGGCGCGCACCAACAAGGTCATGGGGCTGCTGCTGCTGACCGAGGCCACCTGGTCGACCGGGATGGTGTCGTTCGAGAACCTGTTCCCGGTCCGCCTCGCGACACTCACCGGTTCGCCGGACACCGCCGCCGCGCTGCTCGGACCGGCCAGTGCCGCCGCCTGGGCGGCTTCGGGGATCGGGGCCGGCGTCGTCGTCCACCTGTCACGTCGACTTGGCCCGTACCGTGCGGGTGCCCTGCTGCGGGTCCTGCAGGGCGCCACCATCGTCGCCATGGGCCTGATCGCCGGCGTCCCGGGCGCCATCGCCGGGCTGGTTGCGACCTATCTCGTGCACGGGGCCTCTGGGCCTATCCACCTCGCCCTGGTGCACCGCCAGGTCGACGCGTCCCGGCGGGCGACCGCGCTGTCGTTGAACTCGATGGTCGCCTTCGCCACCTTCTCGGTGACCGGGATCGCCATCGGCGCCCTGGCCGACTCGTGGTCGGTGCCCGCGGCCACCGTCGTCTGCGCCGTTGTCACGGCCCTGGGCGGGATGTTCGTGCTGCGCGCCCGCACCCACGACCCCGACCCGCGTCGCGTGTCCGTCGACGGCGACGCCGAGGCCCACGCGCCCGCAGCCGCCGCGGCCGAACGGTGAGCCCGAACGACGCAGGTGACCGAACCCCGTCACAACCGGCGTCCAGCAGGGCCCGGTCCACCCCTGGACGGTCCGGGCCACGCCCGGGTCGACATCCAGGTCCCGAGGACGCCCAACCCGGCACAAAGGACCGACTCCGCGCCGCCCCGTTCGCCGTCTGACCGGGCGACGCGACGCCGGGCCGGCCGCCCGGCAGGCACCATGGACCCCACGAACGAGACCACGCCCAGCCACCACCGGAGACAAACCTGTGCAGAGCACGCGTGAACTGGTCGACACGGTCGTGGCCGAGGGCACGCTGCGCGCGATCGTGGTCCGGCCCGGTCGCCGGGAGCCCGCCCGCACGATCGACCACACCCGCGCGCTGGTCGGGCGGGGACTGGCCGACGATCGCCACGCCGCCCGGTCGCGTCCTCGCAGCCGTCGCCAGGTCACCCTCGTGCAGGCCGAGCACCTCCCGGTCGTAGCGGCCCTGGCCGGACTGGACCGGGTCGACCCGACCGACCTGCGCCGCAACCTGGTCGTCGCCGGGCTCAACCTGCTGTCGACGAAGGGCCGCCGCGTGCAGGTGGGGGACGCGATCCTGGAGGTGACCGGACCGTGCCACCCGTGCTCGCGCATGGAGGAAACACTCGGTCCCGGTGGGTTCCAGGCCGTGCGGGGCCACGGCGGAATGACGGCCCGCGTGGTGGTCGAGGGCGAGTTCACCGTCGGGGATCGGGTCGCCGTGCTGCCCCGCGCCGACCCCGAGGGCCCGCTCGGAGCACCCGACGCCGGGTCCACCGGGACGAACCGAGCCTGAACGAACGGCGGCGCGCGCGACGACCGTGGTTTGCCCCCTGCGAGCGCGCCTGGGATGATCCCCGGGGACACAGACCCCGTCTCGGGGCCACCGGGTGGGTCAGCCGCCATCAGCGCCCCGGCCCCACGACCACCGACGTCCGTCGCCTTCCCGTGCGGCGCCGCAGGCCCCGATCCCTCCAATCCGGCCGTCCGGTCTGGCCCGTATCACCTCCAAACCACGGGAGACCAACCATGTCCAGTCCAGACTCGACCGGGACGTCGTCACGACGCACCACCCTGATCGTCGTGGGCGTGCTGGCCGTCGCCGCCGTGGCCGCTGCCATCTGGTACTTCACCCAGCCGGAAGCCGCCACCGTTGACATCGGCAACGCGCTGGCCGGCACGTCCGAGACACCGGACGCCGACACCACCGACACCCCGGCTGCCGCCACCACCGAACCGGCGAACGAGCCATCGACCGCCGCGACCGACGACGCCAGCGCCGCCCCCACCACGTCGGGGTCGGAGGACGGGGCCGCGCAGGGCCAGGTCTGGGCCGTCAGCACCGACGTCGTGCCCTACGACTTCGAGGCCGCGGAGGGCACCTTCGTCGGCTTCCGCATCGACGAGGAATTGTCGTCGGTGGGCTCGAGCACCGCGGTGGCTCGCACGCCCGCCGTCGAGGGCGAACTGACGCTGGACGACACGATGCTGACCGACGCCTCGTTCACGGCCGACCTCACCAAGATGACCTCGGACCGGTCGCAGCGCAACGGCGCCATCCAACGCGCACTGGACACCTCGTCCAACCCCGAGGCCACCTTCGAACTGACCGAACCGGTCGACATCGGCGAGATCCCGCCGGTCGGCGAGTCGGTCGCGGTCGACGCCACCGGTGACCTGACCGTCGCCGGGACCACGGTGTCCACCACGATCCCGATCGAGGCCGGCCTGCGCGCCGAGGACGAACTGGTCGTGACCGGTTCGCTGGAGGACGTCGCGCTCGCGGACTTCGGGATCGAGGCCCCGTCCGCCCCGATCGTGGTGAGCGTGTCCGACGCCGCCACCGTGGAGTTCCAGCTCTTCCTCACCTCCTGACCACGTCCCACGTCCCACCCCGGCCGGCCACGCGACCGCGTGGCCGGGCCGACGTATGGTCGTGGTGAGGAGGCACCTTTGACACGCTCGTCCCGCACCCGCTGGACCAACGCCGCGGTGCTGGCGGCCCTGGCCGTGGCGATGTTCGTGATGTCGGACGCCGACGGCCTGCTCTGGCGCGTGGTCCTCCCGTTGGCCTACCTGGGCGGCGCGGTGTGGGCCTCCCCCATCGGCGACCGCGCGACCCTGGACCAGCACGAGGTCGAGGCACTCCCGGCCGACCAGCGCCGCGTGGTGGTGTACGCCCGGCCCGGGTGCTCCTGGTGCCTGCGGCTGCGGATGGCGCTGTTGACCAGTCCGCAACCCGTGTGGGTCGACATCTGGGACGACCCCCGGGCGGCCGCGTTCGTGCGCGGCGTCAACCACGGCGACGAGACCGTGCCCACGGTCGTCATCGACGGCCAGGCCCACACCAATCCCTCGCCGGGGATGGTGCGCACCGCACTGGCCGCGACCCGCGTCGCCTGAACGACGGTTCGGATGGACGACGCCCGGACCCGCACGGCCACGGTTCACGACGGGCTCTCGGGCCGCACGTCAGGACTCCGTCACCGTCGAGCGCCAGGCCCTCGATCCACGCTGGCGCGAAGCCGCCCGATCGCCGGTCGGGACAGGCCCGGTTCCGCCAGGTGGCCCGCGCGATCGTGTCGTTGCCGACCCCGGTCCCGTCCCCGTCGTCGGTTCTCGCCCCGTGCGCGAACGCGCTCCGTGGATCTCAGCACCATCTCAGTCCGAGGTGCCATCCTTGGCAGCACCGACCCGCCGGGCCCCCCGGCACACCCCGGCCCGACCAGCCCCCGACGAGGACCACGGACCATGACCCCCGCAGCCACCGCGCCCCACGTGCTGGTCGTGGACGACGAACGTGCCGTCCGCGAGTCGTTGTCCCGCGCGTTGCGCCTGCACGACTACCGGGTGACGCTGGCCGCCGACGGGCTCGAGGCGCTGGCCGTGCTGCGCACCGGCGACGTCGACGTCGTCGTGCTGGACGTCGCCATGCCCGGGCTGGAGGGCACCGGCGTGGCCCGCCGCCTGCGCCAGGACGGTGACGATGTCCCGGTGCTGATGCTCACGGCGCGCGACGGGATCGACGACCGCGTGGCCGGACTGGATGCCGGCGCCGACGACTACCTGCCCAAGCCGTTCGCGCTGGACGAGCTGCTGGCCCGCCTGCGCGCACTGCTGCGGCGCCGCGGCGACCGCGAGGCCGGCGACCCGGACGTGCAGCAGTTCGGCGACCTCGTTCTCGACCACACCACCTTCCGGGCGACCCGTGGCGACCGTGGGATCGACCTGACCCGCACGGAGTACGACCTGTTGGCCGTCTTCATGGACAACCCACACCGCGTGCTGACCCGCGAGGTGCTGGGCGAGATGGTCTGGGGCAGCGACCTCCAGACCTCCAACAACGTCGAGGTGTACGTCGGCTACCTGCGCCGGAAACTGGAGGCCGAGGGCGAACCCCGCCTGCTCCAGACCGTGCGGGGGTTCGGCTACCGCCTCGACGACGCCGGCTGAGAACGACCGGCCGACGACCCGCCCACCCGCCGCCGCCGTCCCCGGGCACCCGTCCGCGCCGATGCCGGACGTGGCACCCTCGGGCACACCAGCCCGTGCGACGGACGCACCGTCCACCGACGCCGGCGCGCCACCGGCGCGACCCGAACCAGTGCAGCCACCAGCACCACCGGAGCCACCGACCATGACCGCCACCTCGGCCCAACCGCCGCCCCCGCTCGCCGTGGGCCGACGGGGGCTGGGCCTGTCCGGCCGCGTCGGGGTCGTGGCCGGCGGGGCCGCCGCGCTGGCGGTGATCCTGACCTCGACCCTGATCTACCTCACGACCGCGCGCACCCTGCGGTCCGAGGTCGACCGCGACCTGGTCGCAATCGCCTCCAACCCGGACCAGGGCGGCCGCTTCCAACCCGGTCCCCGCCAGGACCCGTTCGGCGGCCGGGCCGGGTTCGTCCAACTGCTGACGCCCGAGGGCGAGGTCCTGGCCGCGAGCGGGGGCGTCCGGTTGCCGGTGACCGACGCGGCCCGCGCCCTGGCCGGCGGCGACGACACCCGGGGACGGGACGTCCGGGTCTTCGAGACCCGCCGCCTGGACGACACCGGCACGGTCGTGCGGATCCTGACGGTGGGGCTGGACCAGGCACTCGTCGTCCAGGGGCGCGTGATCGGCGGGGTCCAGTTCGCAATGCCCCTGGACGACGTCATCGCGTCGCTGGCCTCGTTGCGGCGGGCCCTGCTGGTCGGCGGCCTGGCCTTCACGCTGCTGGCTGGTGCAGGTGGGAGGTGGGTCGGGCGCCGCACGGTCCAGCCGGTGCTGGACCTGACCACCGTCGCCGAGGAGGTCCGGGTCACCGGCGACCTGACCCGCCGGCTGGCCGTCGACGGCGAGGACGAGGTGGCCGGACTGGCGCGGACCTTCAACGCGATGCTGGCCTCGCTGGAACGGATCCAGGACTCCCAGACCCGGTTGGTGGCGGACGCCTCCCACGAGTTGCGGACGCCGCTGACGAGCCTGCGTACCAACATCGAGGTGCTGGACGACTTCGAGCGCCTCGACCCGGACGACCGCCACGACCTGCTGCGTGACGTGACCTTCCAACTCCAGGAGTTCGGCCACCTGATCGACTCGCTGGTGGCGCTGGCCCGCGACGCCCGCGCGGACCGGGTCTTCACCGCCGTCCGCCTCGACGACCTGGTGGCCGAGGTGGCCGACAGCGTCCGCCCGTTCGTGCCGAGCGGCCGGGCACTGGTGGTCGAGACCGTCCCTGTCACCGTGCGGGGCGACGAGGACGCACTGGCGCGCTCGGTCCGCAACCTGCTCGACAACGCGGTCAAGTACGGCCGCGAGGACATCGAGGTGTCGGTCCGCGCCGATGGCACCGTGGCCGTGCGTGACCACGGCCCGGGGGTCGCCGAGGCCCACCGCAGCCGCATCTTCGACCGCTTCCACCGGGCCCCCGAGGCCCGCGACGCGCCCGGGTCGGGGCTCGGGCTCGCGATCGTCGCTCAGGCCGCCAGCCAGCACGGCGGGTCGGTGGAGGTGGCAGACGCCCCGGGCGGTGGTGCCCTGTTCCTCCTCCACCTGCCAGCCACGACCTGACGCCGAGCCCAAGGTGGTCACTCGCGGCCGGCGCTCGCGGCTGCGGCGGGGGACGTGCCGATCGCGGCGTGGACGTCAGCCCTCGGGGTCCTGGTGCATCTTCTGGAGGGTGCGCAGTTCCGGCGCCCACAGGTGCTCGACCCCGTCGACGTCGACGTGCACGACCGACGGCCCCGCGACCTCGGCGGCCGCGGCCAACGTCGACTCGAGATCACGTTCGTGGTCGATGTGGAAGCCGACGGCCCCCATCGCCTCGGCCATGCGGTCGTACCGCACCGGGGCGAAGTCGGTGCCCGCCATCTCCTCCACCGGCACCGCGTCGGTGTGCAACACCTTGCGGGCCATGCTCCGGACCGGGTTGGCCGCGACCTGCTGGCTGATCTTGACCATGCCCCACGCGCCGTCCACCAGCACGACGAAGGTGATCTGCAGCCCGTGGCGGACGGCCGTCTCGACCTCGGTCGGGTGCATCCCGAACGCCCCGTCCCCCATCAGGCAGCACACCTTCCGCCCGGGATTGGCGACCGCCACGCCCAGCGCCTGGCCCATGCCGGCACCGAGCATCCCGAAGCGCGGGGTCCCGTGGATCGTGCCCGGCACCAGGGCGCGGTGGTAGAAGTTGGCCCACATGACCGTGTTGCCACCGTCGAACACCCACTCGGTGTCGTCGGGAAAGGCCTCCTGGGCCGCGGCCGGCACCTTGGCCGGGTGGACCGGGGAGGTGTCGCTGCGCTCCAGCGGCCGGGCCAGGCGCTCCCGATCGCGGCGGATCGCCGACTGGTGGTCCGTCAGGCGCTGGCGCCGGGCCGACGTGTCCCGGGTCCCTCCGGCCTCGACCGCGTCGGCCAGGGCGGCCAGCGTCTGGCGTGCGTCGGCGAGGATGGCCACGTCGACCGGCCGGTGCACGCCCAGGTTCTGTTCGTCGACGTCGACCTGCACCAGGCGCTGGTCCGATGGCGGGGCCCAGTTCGGGGCCTTGCCCCACCAGTCGGTCTCCCCCAGGCGGGACCCCACCACCAGCACGACGTCGGCGTCGTTGCGCACGTCGTCGACGATGGTCGGGTGCACGACCGGGATGGCGCGGGGGTTGGCCTCGGACAGCGCGCCCCGAGCGGACCACGAGGTCGTCACGGCGGCGTCCAGCAGGCCGGCGAGACGTTCCAGTTCACCCGTCGCACCGGCGTGGAACACGCCCGAACCGGCGTGGATGAGCGGCATCTGTGCCTGCACCAGCAACCGCGCGGCCCGGTCGACCTGCTCGGGTGACGGCGGCAGCGGCACGGTGCGCCGGTAGCGCCCAGCCGGCCAGACGGCGGCGTCGTCGACCCGGCCGGTGTCGTTGAGGATGGTCTCCGGGATGTCGAGGTGGACCACGCCGGGCCGGCCGGACCATGACAGCCGCAGGGCGCGCCGTGCCAGTTCCGGCAGGCGAGCAGCGGTCGGCACCCGCACCGACCACTTGGTCATCGGGCGGATCACCTCGACCTGCTCGAAGTACTGGGACGCGCCGCCGCGGTCGGGGTGGCCGACGCCCGGTCGCCGCGACGAGGTGATCAGCAGGACGCGGTTGCCCTCGGCGTTCTCGACCGCGATGCCGGGCAGGGCGTTGGCGACGCCCGGCCCGTTGGAGGCCAGCGCAACCCCCAGGCGGCCGGTGCTGCGTGCCCAGGACCCGGCCATGTGCAGTGCGGCCGCCTCGTGACGCGGCGACCACAGGCGGATGCCGTGGTCGTCGAGGCTGGACGTGATGCCGAAGTAGGTGCCGTCCACGATCCCGAAGATGGTGTCGACCCCCTCGGCGGCGAGCAGCCTCGCCAGCAGGGTCCCGCCGGTTGCGCGGTCGGCCATCGTGGTGGTCCTCAGGTCGGGGGGTCGGGGTCGGGGGGCGCTGCCGGGGGGGATGGCAGTCCGCCCGTCCAGCCGTCCCGGGTCGTGCCAGTCCGGGACCGATCCCGGCCGGCAAGCCACCCGTCGAGTCAACCACATGCCGGCCGCGAACTCGAAGAGGATGCGCCGGGCCCGACTCGCACACGCCGGACACGTCGTGTTCATCAGATTGTCACATCGAGGGACCACCATGCGACCTGAGCAGCGCATGATCGGCACCCCGCCCCCGGGCTGCTCGGTTGGAGGAGACACGTCATGGCCGCCCTCACCATTGGCACCACCGTCGAGGAAGTCCTCGCCCTGGTCGACGAACTCGACGAGATGACCCACGCGGGCGTCGGCCTGCGAACGCTGGCACTGCGCAGTGCCGGGCTGGCGCTCGAGGAGGGCGCCGACCCGGAACTGACCACAGCCACGCTGCTGCACGACGTCGGACGGGCGCGCTACCTGTCCAAGGCCGCGCCGGGCATCCCCCATGAGGAGGTCAGCCGACGCTTCGTGGCCGAGCGCTTCTCCGAGCGGGTCGAGTGGGTCGTGGCCCAGCACGTGGTCGCGCAGCGCTACCTCGTGACGGTCGACGACACCTACCTCGACGGCCTGACCGGTCCGCAGCGGACCGCCTGCAAGCGCCACGGCGGCACCCTGACCGGCAAGCGGGTCCTTGGGTTCGAGTCCAACCCGTTCGCGGCCGACGCGGTCCGCCTGCGTCGCTGGTCGGACCGGGCCGTCGACAGTGCCATCGACATGCACGACATGGACCAGGTCGCCGTCGCGATGTCGCGGGCCTGGGTCGGCTGACACCGACCCGGCACGGGTCGGGACCGTGCCGCCCCGACCGTCGCGTCCCGACGAGCAGACGGGGTTGGCCCCGGCGGCATGCTCCCGACGTGCAGGCCGGGACACGCTGCTCGTGGCGCACGCCGGACGGCGATCCCGGCAGCGAGTGACGTTCCGTTCCCCTCGAGGTCCGGCCCGTCAGCGCCCGGGGTCCGGCAGTGACGCTGCCGGCACCACGTGGTCCACGCCAGCCGGGTCGGTCGCGACCGCCGGGGTCCCGACGATCGGTTGCTGGCCGGTCCCGACGGCGTCCACGTCCCCCCAGGCGTCGAAGGTGAACACGGCGCCCGAGCGCGCCAACACGACCGCCGGGGTGTCCGTGCCGTCCCCGTTCCAGTCCCCGACGACCGCGGCATTGCGCCGGGCTCCGAGGGCGTAGCGGCCCGCCAGCGGGCCCCCGCCCTCCGGGACCTCCAGCACCGTGTGGTCGCGACCATCGAGTTCCTCCGCCCGCACGACCACGGCGACGGCGCACCCGGACCCACCGACGTCCGCCGCCAGCACCTCCTGGTCGGGCCCGATCGGGTCGGGCGTCGGCGCACCCGGGTCGCACGGCGGCGCCGGGGTCCGCGCCACCCACCCCGACGGGAGTCGCGTCGCGGGCGGGGCGGTGACCGGTGGCGAAACCGGGGGCGTGGACGGAGCCACCGTCGGGGCGGCTGCAGTCGGCGCCGGCGTGGCTGTCGGGGACACCGGTCCAGACGGACTCGCCGACTCCGTGGGACTGGCCGCAGCGCCTGCGCCCGGCTCGGTCCCGGCCCCCGGGCTGGGGTCCGGCGTCGACGTGACGACGGCATCGGCGGCAGCGGGTCCGGCGTCCCGTCCCCGGGACCACGCCCAACCGGCCACGGCCAGCGGCACCACGACGGCCGCGACGATCGCCGCCCGACTCCACCATCCCCACCCGGCGGCCGTGGGCTCCGGGGGTTCTGGTGCGGGTGGTCGCGGGCCGAACACCGTGGTCCGTGACGGTGGGCCACCGGAGCCATCCCCACCGCGACCATCGGCGCTCGGGGGCATGGGCGTCCCGGAGTCGTCCTCGACCTCGGCGGCGGCCCCGACGTCCGCGAAGTCCGCCGGGTCGTCGGACACCGGGCCGAACTCTTCGGGTGCCGGCAGGGCCCCGGACGCCGCTGGGTCGTCTGACGCCGTCGAGTCGTCGGACCGCGGCAGGGTCGCGGGCATCGTCATCGAGCCGGGTGCCGCGGACGTCGCGAGGCCGGCGAGGGCCAGTTCCAGTTCCTGCGGGTGCCGGAAGCGTCGGTCGGGCTCGCGCATGATGGCCCGCTCCAGCACCTCGACGAGGTCGGGCGGGGCATCCGGGACGAGTTGGCCCAGTGGGAGGTGCAACCCGCGATCGGCGGCCCGCCGGACCGCGCGGTCGTCGGCGCCCACCCACGGTGCCTGACCGGCCAGCGACTCCCACAGCAACACGGCCAGCCCCCACGTGTCCGACGCCGGACCGGGCGGCGCGCCGTTCGCGACCTCGGGATCGAGGTGGGCCGCGGTGCCGGCGATCTGGTCAGGTGGGACGTCGAGCGCGGACGACAGGCCGAAGTCGGCCAGGCGGGGCTCGTCCTCGCGTCCGTACAACACGTTGGCCGGCGTCACGTCCCGGTGCAGGACTCCGACGGCATGGGCAGCGGCCAGCGCGTTGCCCAGGCGACGGCCGAGGTCGACCACCTCGTCCGCGGGCAGTCGGCCCCGACTCGCCAGGCGCTGGGCCAGCGATCCGCCGGTCGCCAGTGCCAGTACCAGGGCGACCTCGTCGCCGTCCACCAGCACGTCGTGGAGGACGGCGATGGCCGGATGGGCGAGATCGGCCAGGACCTCGGCCTCGCGCCGGATCGCGGCCACGGCGGTGGGGTCGACCTCACGCAGGCGCTTGATCGCCACCACCCGGCCCGGTCGGTCGTGGCGAACGGCCCGGTGGACGACCGCGTGGGCACCCTCGCCGATCACCTCGAGCAGGTCCCAGTCCCCGAGCGACGTCATGCCTCGATTCCCCGGGCAACGCGACGCGAGCGGTGGTCCACGACCGTCGCCGGCCTCAGAGTCCGAGCAGTCCGTCCTGCGACAACGAGATCACGGCCCAGGCCGCCACGACGACACCGAGCACCACCCGCAGCCACAGCCCAACGATCCGGCCCGTGCCCACCTCGGCTCCGCTGCCATCCGGCCACTGGCCCGTGCGGTACCAGCGCGCCAGGGCCGCCAGCGTGCCGACGGCCAGCGCGGCACCGACCGCGCCGAAGCCACCAACCAGGATGAACTGCCACATGCCGTCCATGTCGTTTCATGCCCTTCTGAAGGTAGCCGATCCGGGTCAGTTGCGAGTGGGGTCGTCCAGCCATGTGGACGACAGGGCCCGATGGTCGCGCTGGCGGCGCAACACACGCCGCCACAGGCCGTGCGGGTCGGCCGTCACGAGATCGTCGCGGTCGGCGTCGACCACCCACCACGCGTCCTCCGCGATCTCGTCCTCGAGTTGACCAGGGCTCCACCCCGCGTAGCCGGCGAACACCCGCACGACCACCCGGTCCAGCAGGGTCGACGGATCCAGTCGCAGGTCCACGACCCCGACCAGGTCGGTGAGGGCCTCGATCTCGTCCGGCAGCGGGCCCGCGCGTGGCGTCGTCGCGGCGGCGATGGCGACCTCAGCCCCGACCGGGCCACCGACGAACACGTCCGCCGGTTCGGGGGCGACCACGCCCCAGCCCGCGAGGTGGTCGTCGACCGACCGTCCGGAGGGCCGGTTGAGGACGACGCCCATGGCCCCGTCCTCGTCGTCGTGCTGCAGCAGGAGCACCACCGTCCGGGCGAAGTTGGGGTCCGACAGCATCGGCGTGGCCACGAGCAACCGCCCGCGCATGCTGGTGTCACCCATGGGCTGGCCTCCCCCCCGTGAACCCGAGCGACGCTATCGCACCCGCACCCCGCGCCCGGCCTCGCCACGTGTGGCCGCTGCCGAGGTCGGAGACACGACGGGCACGCGGCCGAAACGATGGCCGCCGGCCCCCCCGGATGGAAAGCACGCTTGACACGCTCGGTGACCGCCTCTACGGTTTACGATGGAAAGCACGCTTGACACCAGTGGACCCCATCGCCGGCCCCCCCCGGCCCCCGGATGTCCGAGCCCGACCGCCCGAGGAGACACCCCATGTCCCACACCTCGCAGAGCACCCTCGACCGCACCAACGCCCGCCGGTACGGCTGGGAACTGGGCAGCGCCATGGCCGCCTACACGATCCTGCTGGTCCTCGCGCTCAGCCTCTACAACGAGGGCGGGTCGACTGCGGCCAACCTCGCCCTCATGCTGATGCCGGTGGTCCCGGCCCTGGGCATCGCGTGGGCTTGCCTGCGGATGGTCCAGCGCTCGGACGAGTTCGTCCGAGCGCGCCAGTTGGAGGCCGTGGCCATCGGCTTCGTGCTGGCGATGGTGGCCGCCGTCACCATGGGCTTCCTCACCAACGTGGTCGCGATCCCGGTCGCACCGTGGATCATCTACGGCTTCGGCATGGCCGGCTGGGCGGGCGGAACCGTCGTCCGGTCACGCGCATGACCAACGAGGTCCGCGCCCGCCGCACCGATCGCGGCTGGACCCAGGCCCAGCTCGCGGACCTCGCTGGTGTCTCGCGCCAGACCATCAACGCGATCGAGGCCGACCGCTACGACCCCAGCCTGCCGTTGGCGTTCACGCTCGCGCGCATCTTCGACGAGCCGATCGAACAGCTCTTCCACGCCGACCACCCGGCCACGATCCAGGCCTCCTGATGGTCGTGTCGGTTTGACAGCGCCAGGCCACGCCCCCGACGCTGCACGATCCGGCCCCACCGTCCGGCCCGGCTCGCCGCGTTCACGCGGCCCGGTGCCGAACGGACCGGCCCCCATCCGGTCCCCCGCCCCCGACCAACGCTGGATCCCACGATGCTGGAACTCCACGACCTCCACAAGTCCTACGGCGACGTGACCGCGCTCGACGGCCTGTCGTTGACCGCCCGGCCCGGGCGCATCCTCGGATTCCTGGGCCCCAACGGTGCCGGCAAGACCACCAGCATGCGGTCGGTGTTCGGACTGGTCGAACTCGACGAGGGCCGCGTGTCCTGGCAGGGTGAACCGATCACCGCCGTCGAGCGACTCCGGTTCGGATACATGCCGGAACAACGCGGCCTGTACCCGCGGATGCCGCCCGCACGACAACTGGCGTTCCTCGCCCGACTGCACGGGATGGACGCCGCGGCCGCCGCCGATGCCGGCCTGCAGTGGTTGGAACGGCTGGGGTTGGGCGATCGCGCCGACGAACCGGTGTCGGGGTTGTCGCACGGCAACCAGCAGCGGGTCCAGTTGGCGGCGGCGCTGGTGCACGACCCGGACCTGTTGGTGCTGGACGAGCCGTTCTCCGGACTGGACCCGCTGGGCGTGGCCGCCATGAGCGAGGTGCTGGCCCAGCGCGCCGCCGAGGGCGCGACGGTGGTCTTCTCCAGCCACCAACTCGACCTGGTGGAAGACCTGGTCGACGACGTGGTGATCGTCGCCCACGGTCGTGACCGCCTTGCCGGCCCGCTGGACGAGGTGCGCCGGTCCACCGGCACCCAGACGGTCACGTTCGGACTCGCGGACGGGACCGTCCCCGACTCGCTCCTCCTGGACGACGGGATCGAGCTCCCCACCAGTCCGGCGCGCGAGGGCCTGGTCCGCCTGCAGGTCGACGCCGACACCGCCCCTGAACAGGTCATGGCCGCCGTCACGGCGATCGGTGAGGTCCGCCGCTTCTCCTTCGAACCACCCACGCTGTCGGAGGTGTTCCGCGACGTCGTGGGGATGTCCCTGGCCGACGTCGAGGCCGACCACGCCCGCGACACCACGACGGAGGTGCCGGCATGAGGCCCCGCGACGTCATCCTGCTCGTACTTGCCCGTGAAGTCGGGGACCGCCTCCGCAACAAGGCCTTCCTGATCACCACCGGCATCAGCCTGCTGGTGATCGTCGGGATCATCGTCGGGCCCAGCCTGTTCGGCGACGACGGCCCCCCGACCTGGGACGTGGGGGTGGCTGCCGATGCCGACGTGCCCGAGGGCTTCGCGACCACCCTCCAGGCGGTCGCCGACGGCGGCGACGCGACCGCCAACGTCCGCGGCGTCGCCACGCGCGCCGAGGCCGAGCAGGCCGTGCGCGACGAGGACCTCGACGCGGTCGTGCTCGACGACCGGACCGTGTTGGCCGACGGGATTGACGAACGGCTGCGGGCCACGATCGAACAGTCGTTGGCCGGTGCGGCGCTGACCGACGCCCTGTCCGACGCCGGCGTGTCCCAGTCCGACGCGATCGACCTGCTGGACGCCAGGGTCGACGTGGTCACGCCCGACGGCGCCGACGAGGGTGCCCGCGAGGCCACCTTCGGGCTCGGCTTCGTCGTGACGATCCTGCTGTTCCTGACGCTGCAGATCAACGGCGCGTCCGTGTTGACCACCACGGTCGAGGAGAAGTCCAGCCGAGTCGTGGAGGTGCTGCTGGCCACGGTGCGTCCGTGGCAGTTGCTGGCCGGCAAGTTGCTGGCCATGACCGTGCTGTCGGTGGGTCAACTCGTGCTGTACGCCGGGGCCGCACTGGCGGCCGTCAGCATCACCGGCGACATCGACCTGCCGGCCGGGTCGCCCATGGTGGCGGTGACCAGCGTCACCATGTTCCTGCTCGGGTTCGGGTTGTGGGCATCGGTGTACGCCGTTGCCGGGGCACTGGCCAACAGTGCCGAGGACGCCCAGTCGTCGGCCGGCCCGATCGGGTTCCTGGCCGCCGCGGTCTACTTCGCGGTCATCGTCGGCGTGGTCCCCAACCCCGACGGGACGCTGGCCCGGGTGCTGAGTTTCATCCCGCTCAGCGCGCCCTTCGCGATCCCCGCCCGCTCCGCCTCCGGCCTCCCCCTGTGGGAGTTCGCCCTGGCGGCCGTGCTGACCGCGCTCGGCACCTGGTTCGGCGTCCGACTGGCCGGCCGCCTGTACTCCGCCGCCGTGCTGTCGGGCGGGCGGATGACCTGGCGCGACGCCTTCAAGGCCGAACCGATCCGCTGACCCGGCACGACGTCGAGTGCGCGGATCGGTCCATCGGGTCCCGGATCCGCCCCCGACGGCACCGCTGGTTTCCGGGCGGCCGATGGACGCCCGCCTCACACATTGGGTGTGCGCCGTCGGGCGCGACGAAGGGAGGCGTCGACGATCTCCATCGGGTGGGCGGTGGTGACGCCGGCCGCGGCCAGGTGCATCGCACACCCCGGGTTCGCGCTGGCGACCACCCGTGGCGCGGCCCGGTCGATCGCGGCGAGTTTGCGTTCGCGGACTTCGCCGGCCAGTTCGGGCTGGAGGACCGAGTAGGCACCACCGGCCCCGCAGCACAGCCCGGCGTCGTCCAGTTCGACCAGGTCGGGCACGAACGGGGCCAGCACGGCGCGGGTGGCCTGGTGGACGCGCTGGACGTGGCGCAGGTGGCACGGGTCCTGGATCGCGACCCGGCCATCGACCGGATCCCCCGCGGGCAACCGGTCGAGGTGGTCGGCCAGGAACTCCTGGACGTCCAGCACCCGGTCGGCGAACGTGGCCGCCTCCGCGGTGCCAAGCAGGTGGCCGTAGTCCTTCATCGCCGCACCGCATCCGGCCGAGTCGACCAGGATCGGGGTGTCGTCGTCGAGGTTGGCCATCATCGTGCGGGCGAGGCCGCGGGTCTGGCCGGCCAGCCCGGCATGGGCCTGGAGCGCGCCGCAGCAGGGCGCGTCGTCCCCGGTCGGCATCACCCCGAACCCGGCTGCCTCCAGCACCCGCTTGGTGGCGGCGTGGACGTCGCGCTGCCACGCGTCCATGACGCAGCCGGTGAACAGGTACACGTCGTGCCCGGACGGCTCGAGGTCGTCGCGGCGGATCGGCAACCGCTCGGGCAGGCCCAGCGCCGACGGCAACGACACCAGCCGCTGAACCATCCCGAGTGCGCTGGTGCCCGCCCGCAACACGCGCGGGTGCGACAGCGCCGCGAACACCGGCCGCTGCCACCTCGGCGTGATCTCCCCGGCGTCGGCCAGCGTTTCGCGCGTGCGCTCCATGAGGTGGCCGAACTGGACGTTGCTGGGACAGGCCGGCTCGCAGCCACGGCACTGGATGCAGGTCTCGAACGACTCGCGGACCTCGGCGGTGACCGGGGCGTCCTCCTGGTGGACCTCGCGCATCAACTTGATCCGCCCCCGCGGCGAGAAACTCTCGTCCGCCGTCACCTGGTAGGTCGGGCACGACGTCAGGCACAACCCGCACTGCACGCACGCGTTCAGCATGTCCTCGTCCAGGTGCAGGTCCATCGTCGTTCCTCCGTCGCTTGTCGTCGTTCGCCCTCCGCCGGTCGCTCCCTTCGGTCGGCATCTCGAACCGCCGGTTGGGCGTGGATCCGGCAAGATGTAGCCGGAATGACGCCCACTCGGATTCTGGGGGCCGGGAGCGGGGGGTTGGGTGCGGGGGGCTGGGGGCCGGCTCGGGTTGGGTGCGGGGGGGCGGGGTGGGGGTCGGGAGCGGGGGGTCGGGGGTGGTCGTGGACGGGGTGGTGGTCAGGGGGTGCGGCCGGGGGTGAGGCGGCCGGTGGGGTCGAACTCGTGCTTGATGCGGCCGGCGAGGTCGGCCAGGGCGGGCGGCGGGGCGGCCCGGGGCTGGGGGTGTTCGGCGAACACGGTGCCGGTGCCGACCGACACGACGTGGTCACCCAGTGCGGCGACGTCGAGGTCGCGCAGGTCGGTGCGCGTCAACGACCAGCGGTGGCGCGGCAGCGGCGGTGGCCCGTCGACCTCGTCGAAGTCGCCGAGGCCGGCCACGACCCCGTGCTCGTGGTCGACGTCGGGCCCGTGGCCCTCCAGGCACACCCAGGTCCGGTCGCCGACGGCCAGCACGGCGGACGGTCGGTACAGCGCATCGGCCACCGCGAAGGCATCGGCACCGTCGGCGGCCAGCCACGTCGAGACCGGCGGAACCGGGTTGGTGCGCAGCAGGACCTCGCCCAGCAGGCCGAGCGTGCCCAGCGACCCGACCAGCAGGCGTGGGAGGTCGTAGCCGCTGACGTTTTTGACGGTCGGGCCGCCGCCGGTCACCATCCGGCCCTCGGCCGACACGTACCTGGCCTGCAACAGCGCGGTGCGGATGCGGTCGACGCCCAGCACGCAGACGTCGTCCTCGCCCACCGCCAGGGCCCCGCCGACGGTCCCGCCCCGGTCCGGCAACGCCGTGCGCTGGCGCTCGGCGGCCAGGTCCGCGTGGAGGTCGGCCACGGTCGTGCCAGCCCGGACCAGCACGGTCATCTCGTCGGGCCGGTGCCACACGATCCCGGCCGGCGCCGTCACGACGCGAGTGCCGTCGGACAGCGGCCCGCCGACGTCCCAGCGCGTCCGGGCCCCGGCCACCGCCACGGGCCCGTCCGCCCCCACCTCCTCAGCGAAGGCCAGCAGGACCTCGTCGGTCACCGCCGCGGCACTCATCGCCACCCACCCGACGGCGCGCGGATCCGCCCCGGCTGCCGACTCCAGGCCGACCCGGGTGGTGGTGGCGGGAGGGCAGGTGGCTGCGGCGTCCGCAGGTGCGTCTGCTCGGCCACGTTCCCATCGGCCCGTCGCGACCCGAGCACGTGTCCGCCCGCGACATCGTGCGGACCCACCAGCTGGCCACCACGACGATCCGACGGGTGTGGCCACGGCGGCCGGGACACCGTCATCCCCACACTCCCGCGGGGACGTCGCGGAGGGCCTGCAGGTCGGCGCAGCTGTGGCCGGCCGGCAGGACCTTGCCGGGGTTGGCGCGACACGACGGGTCAAACGCACGCCGGACCCGGGCCTGGTGGTCGAGGTCGTCGTCGGTGAACATGTCGGCCATGTACTCCTGCTTCTCGACCCCGATCCCGTGTTCGCCGGACAACGACCCGCCGGCCGCCAACGAGGCCGCCACGATCTCGGCCCCAGCGGCGTGGACGCGTTCGACCTGGTCGGGGTCGCTGGCGTCGAACAGCAGCAGCGGGTGGAGGTTGCCGTCGCCGGCGTGGAAGACGTTCATGACCAAGGTGTCGTACCGGTCGGCGATCTCGTAGACCTGGTCGAGCACGTCGGCCAGCGCCGAACGCGGGATCACGGTGTCGTGGAGGTAGTAGGCGGGGGCGATCTGCGCGGTCGCGCCGAACGCCGTCTTGCGGCCCTTCCACAACAGGTCGCGCTCGGCGTCGTCCTCGGCCACGCGCACGCTGGTCGCGTCGTGGTCACGACCGATCGCCGCGATCCGGTCGGCCTCCACCGCGACCCCGCCGGGCAGGCCCTCGACCTCGGCCAGCAGCACCGCCCCGGCGTCGCGTGGGTAGCCGGCGCCGACGTAGTTCTCGATCGCCTCGATCGCGCGTTGGTCCATGACCTCCATGGCGGCCGGCACGATCCCGTCGGCGATGACCGCGCTGACCGTGTGTGCCGCATCGGTCGGGGTCGGGAACGCCAGCAACAGGGTCTTGACCGCCGGCGGGTTCGGGGTCAACCGCACCGCGACCTTGGTGGCGATGCCCATCGTGCCCTCGCTGCCGACGAACACGCCACGCAGGTCGAGCCCGGGCCGATGGTGCTCGACCCCGCCCAGCACGACCGCCTCGCCGGTCGGCAGCACCACCTCGATCGCCTCGACGTGGGCGTTGGTGACCCCGTAGGCGAGGCAGTGCGGGCCGCCGGAGTTGTTGGCGACGTTCCCGCCGATGGTGCAGACCTGCTGGCTGGACGGGTCGGGCGCGAAGTGCCAGCCCAGCGGCCGCAGGTGGGTCGACAGCGCGAGGTTCACCACGCCCGGTTCGACCCACGCCACCCGGTTGTCGACGTCGACCTCCAGGATCCGCTTCATGCGCGCGGTGCTGACCACGATCGGCGCGCCCAGCGGGATCGCGCCCCCCGCCAGGCCCGTACCGGCCCCGCGCGGGACGATCGCCCGGTCGTGGTCGAGCGCGACCGCCACGATCGCGCGGACCTCGTCGGTCGACTCGGGGAAGCAGATTGGGCCGGCCACGCCCCCGGCGTAGACCGAGGCGTCGTGGGCGAACAGGGCCCGCCGGGCCCCGTCGGTGTGGACCCGGTCCCCCAGCACGTCACGCAGGTCGGCGACCAGGCCCGCGTCCGGCCCGGCCTCGTCGCGCAGACGCGGCGGGGTCGCGCCCCGCCGGAACCGGTCCCGCAATGCCATCGGTCAGCCCGTCTCGGCCGCCAGGCCGGCGGCCTCGATGCCGGCCACGGCCGCGATCTCGTCGTTGTCGGACACGTCGCCGGTGACCCCGACCGCGCCCAACGTCGTGCCGTCGTCGTCGAGCACCAGCACCCCGCCCGGGACCGGCACCATCGCCCCGCCGATGGCCGCGGCGGCGGCAGCGACGAAGTACGGCTGGGACTCGGCCCGTTCCATCAGTGCCCGCGACCCGACCCCCAGCGCGAGCGCCCCGTGGGCCTTGCCGTGGGCGATCTGGAACCGCATGTTGGATGACCCGTCCTCGCGTTCGAAGGCGGCCAGGTGGCCACCGGCGTCCAGCACCGCCACAGACAGGGGCTTGAAGCCCTCGGCATGGCCCCTGGCGAGGGCGGCAGTGATGATGGTACGGGCCTGGTCGAGGGTGAGGCTCATGCGGACGGCTCCCGGTCGATGCCGGCCTTGGCGCGGGCACGGTGGGCGTGCAGGATGGGTTCGGTGTAGCCGGAGGGTTGCTCGCGACCCTCGAAGGCCAGCGCGGTGGCGGCGGTGAACGCGGGCCCGTCGAAGGTCGGCGCCATCGGCGTGTAGGCGGGGTCGTCGGCGTTCTGTTCGTCGACCACCAGCGCCATGCGTCGGAACACCTCCTGCAACTCGTCCGGGTCGGTCAGGCCGTGGTGCAGCCAGTTGGCCAGCGCCTGCGACGAGATCCGGCAGGTCGCGCGGTCCTCCATCAGCCCGACCCCGTTGATGTCGGGGACGGTGGAACAGCCCACGCCCTGGTCGACCCAGCGGACCACGTAGCCCAGGATCCCCTGCGCGTTGTTCTCCAGTTCCGCCACGCGCGCGTCCTCGACCAGGTCGCCCTCCTGCAGCGGCAGGGTCAGCAGGTCGCCGACGTCATGACGCATCGACCCGGCCAGTTCGTCCTGGCGGGCCGCGACATCGACCCGGTGGTAGTGGATGGCGTGCAAGGTGGCGGCGGTCGGCGACGGCACCCAGGCACAGTTCGCCCCGGAGCGCGGGTGGCCGACCTTCTCGTCCAGCATGGCGGCCATGCGATTGGGGGCGGCCCACATGCCCTTGCCGATCTGGGCCCGGCCCCGCAGGCCGCAGGCCAGCCCGATGTCCACGTTGCGGTCCTCGTAGGCGCCGATCCAGTCCTGGTCCTTCATGGTGGTCTTGGGCACCATCGCCCCGGCCTCCATCGCGGTGTGGAATTCGTCGCCGGTGCGGTCCAGGAAACCCGTGTTGATGAACGCGACCCGGTGGCGGGCCGCGTCGATGCAGGCGGCGAGGTTGGCGCTGGTGCGGCGCTCCTCGTCCATGATCCCGACCTTGACGGTGTTCGGTTCGAGGCCCAGGACCTGTTCGACGTGGCTCAGCACGTCGTCGGTGAACGCGACCTCGTCGGGGCCGTGCATCTTGGGCTTGACGAGGTAGACCGACCCGGCCCGGGAGTTGGCCCGCCCGGTGTCGTCGTCGCGGTCACCGCGGCGCAGGTCGTGCAGCGCGCAGGCGATCGTGACCATGGCGTCGACCAGGCCCTCGAACACCTCGTCGCCGTCGGGGTCGAGGACGGCCGGGGTGGTCATCAGGTGGCCGACGGTGCGGACCAGTTGGAGCCCGCGGCCGTGGACCACCAGGTCGCTGCCGTCGGGGGCGGTGTAGTGGCGGTCGTCGTCCATGGTGCGGGTGAAGGTCTCGGCGGCCTTGGTCACCGGGGTGGTGAGGTCACCGCGCTGGAGCCCCAGCCAGTTGCGGTACGCGACGGTCTTGTCCTCGCCGTCGACGCACGCGACCGAGTCCTCGCAGTCCATGATGACACTGACCGCCGCCTCCATCACCAGGTCCGCGACCTGGGCCGCGTCGGTCGCGCCGATGTCGTCGTCGGGGTCGATCGAGACCTCGACCCGGAGGCGGTGGTTGGTCAGCAGGACGGCCGTGGGGTCGTGCGCCTCGCCGGCGTGGCCGGCGAACTGGTCCGGGTCGGCCAGGCCGGTCGTGTCGGCGTCGCCGCGGTCAACCACCAGCGCGCCGTCGGCGACCCGGTAGGCGGTGGCGTCGGCATGGCTGCCGTCGGCCAGCGGGAAGGTGTCGTCGAGGAACGCGCGGCCCCAGGCCATCACGCGCTCGCCGCGCTCGGTGTCGTAGGGCCCGGCCGGGGGCGCGTCCCCCATCGCGTCGGTGCCGTACAGGGCGTCGTACAACGATCCCCAGCGGGCGTTGGCCGCGTTGATGGCGTACCGGGCGTTGGTGACCGGGACGACCAGTTGCGGGCCGGCGATGTCGGCGATCTCGGGATCGATGTTCGTCGTGTCAACGGTGAAGTCGTCGGGCTCGTCGACCAGGTAGCCGAGGTCGCGGAGGAACGCGAGGTGGTCGTCGCCGTCCAGGGGCGTGTCCCCCTCGCGAGAACCGTCGCGGTGCTCGACGTACCACTCGTCGATCGCCTGCTGCAGACGTTCGCGGGTCGCCAGCAGTTCCCGGTTGCGGGGGGTGAACGTCGCCACCAGGCCGGCGAACCCGGCCCAGAAGTCGTCCGGGTCGACCCCGCTGCCCGGCAGCACGTCTTCGTCCAGGAAGAGCTTCAGCGGTCGGGCCACCTGCAGTCCGTGCGCCTCGATCCGGTCGGTGTCGTCCGCCACTCGTGCCTCCGTCGCGCCATCGGTTCCGTGCTCGATTCGTGCTCGTCCCCCCACGATAGGACCCGCGCCATGACCCGGCCCCGGCTTTCTGCCCGGGAGCCCGCGCGGTCGCCGCTGGCGCCTCCGCAGGAGCGCGCCCGCAGTCGGGCCCACCTCTTGACCGCTTTACAAAGTAAGGCTACAGTCCTCCTTGGTCTACCATACAACGTAAGATCAACGATCGACCGCGACGATGTTTCGAAGGAACACCATGAAGGCCTGGATCCACACCGAGTACGGCCCACCCGAGCGCCTGCTGTTGGAGGACGTCGACCCGCCCACCGTCGGCTCGGGCGACGTGCTGGTGCGCTTCGGCGCGAGCACGGTCAACGCCTACGACTGGCGCCATCTGCGGGCCGACCCGGCCCTGGTCCGCCTGCGCCACGGCCTCCGACGACCGCACGCGGGCTCGATCCTTGGCACCGACATCGCCGGCGACGTCGAGGAGGTCGGGGCCGAGGTCACCGACCTGCAGGCCGGTGACCAGGTGGTCGGGTCGGTCACGCTGGGCGCCTGGGCCGACCTGGTGACCGTGCCCCGGGACCGCGTGGCCGCCCTGCCCACGGACACCGACCACGGCGAGGCCGCGGCGCTGTCCATGGCCGGCACGACCGCGCTGCAGGCCGTCCGCGACGGCGGCGTCCGCCCCGGCCACCGGGTGCTGGTCCTGGGTGCCTCGGGCGGCGTGGGCACGCTCGCCGTCCAGTTGGTCGTGGCGGCCGGGGCCGAGGCCACCGGTGTGTGCAGCACCGGCAACCTCGACCTCGTCGCCTCGCTGGGTGCGTCGCACGTCATCGACTACACCCGCGAGGACGTGACCGGCCTGGGCCGCTTCGACGTAGTCATCGACCTCGCGGGCAGCCTGTCGCTGCACGCCCTGCGGACGATCACGACGCTCGACGGGACGATCGCCCTGGTCGGTGGGATCGCCGATCGCGGCGGCCGACTGCTCGGACCGGGCACGCAGGTGCTGGCCGGCATGCTGCTGCACCGGCTCTCCGCCCCCCGCATCGTCGCGGTGCGAGCCGACGCCTCTGCCGACCACCTCGGAGGACCGGGTCCGGCGCTTCAACAAGGCCGTCATGAACCCGCGCCAGATGGACACGGCCGGCCAGCCCGGCGCCTGGGCCTCGCTGGTCCACCACGTCGGCCGGACGTCCGGGCGCGCCTACCTCACCCCAGTGGTGGCGGTTCGCACCGACGACGGATTCTGGGTGGCGCTGCCGTACGGGACCCGCGCCGACTGGGTCCAGAACGTCCTGGCCGCTGGCGCCGCGACCATCGAGCATGAAGGCGAGCGCCACCTCGTCGATCGCCCGGAGCTGGGCCCGGCCGATCTCACGGACGACCGCATGGGCCGCGTCTTCGGCGTCACCGACGTCCTGCACCTGCGGAACGCCACGATCGCGGCCGGCCGCGTGTCGGAGGCGACGACGTCCTGACCCGACCGTCGATCGATCGACGGGGTCAGATGGGCGTGGGGGCGTCGGGCGGGGGCACGGCACCGTTGGCGCCGTTGCGAGGCGGTGCGGTGCCGCGGGCGAGGTTGGCGAACTTCGTCACGTGGCCCAGGAACGCGAGCCGGATCGTGCGGGTGTCGCCGTTGCGGTGCTTGGAGATGATCAGTTCCGCGATGCCCTTCTGGTCCGTGTCCTCGTTGTAGACCTCGTCGCGGTAGATGAACCCGACGATGTCGGCGTCCTGCTCGACCGATCCCGATTCGCGCAGGTCGGCCAACATCGGGCGCTTGTCCGTCCGTGCTTCCGGGGACCGGTTGAGCTGGGACAGGGCGATGACCGGGATGTTGAGTTCCTTGGCCATCATCTTCAGGCCACGGGAGATCTCCGCGACCTCCTGTTGGCGGTTGTCGACCCGGCGGTGCGACTGCATCAACTGGAGGTAGTCCACGATCACCAGGTCGAGTCCGTGGCGCTGCTTGATGCGACGCGACTTGGCCAGGATCTCCATCATGTTGATCGACGGGGTGTCGTCGATGAACAGCGGCGCCTCGGACAGCGCCCCCAGGGCGTCGCCGAGCCGACGCCAGTCGTTGTCGTCCAGCCGGCCGGTCTTGAGCTTCTGCGAGTCGATCATGCCCTCGGAGGCCAGCAGCCTGGTCACGATCTCCTGCTTGGACATCTCCAACGAGAAGATCGCCGCGGGCCGCCGCAGCGCCGCGGTGACGTAGTGCGCGATCGACATGGCCAGACTCGATTTTCCCATCGCCGGCCTGCCGGCGAGGATGATCAGGTTCTGGGGCTGGAACCCGGCGGTCAACCGGTCGAGGTCGGTGAAGCCGGTCGGCAGGCCGGTGACCTCGTCGCCGCGCTCGGCCAGTTCCTCGATGGCCTGGAACGACTCGTTGAGGAGGTCCTTGAGCGCGCTGGCCTCGCCGCGGACGCCGTCGTCGGCGACCCGGAACATGATCGACTCGGCCTCGGACACCGACGACACCGGATCGTCGGTCGGATCGAAGCCCAGCCGCACGATCTCGGTGCCGGCGTCGATCAGGCGCCGCAGCATGGACTTGTCGCGCACGATCCGGGCGTAGTGGTCGGCGTTGGCGGCCGTCGGGGTGGCCGCGACCAAGTCGTGGATGGCGTTGGCGCCGCCGACCTCGTCCAGGTGACCGGTGCCGGCCAGGTGGTCGAGCAACGTCACCGGGTCGACCGCGTCGCCCTTGGCCATGACCGCCGTGATCGCCTCGAAGACGGTGGCGTGGGCGGTGCGGTAGAAGTCGCTGGACTGGAGCACCTCCGAGACCTCGATCGCGGCCGTGCGCGACAGCAAGGAGGCGCCGAGCACAGACACCTCGGCATCCAACGAGTGTGGCGGGATCCGGTCGAAACTCCGGCTGGCGACCGGTCCACCACGACCCCCGTCATGGGTGTCGAAGGTGCCATCGCCGTCGTCGAGCGGTTCCGTCGGCGGGGGGGCGTCGGTGACGGTGTCGGACATGGGTGTCCCTCGGTGGTCGCGAACGGTCGCGGTCGTCACGCCGTGGGAAGCCCAGCCGGGCGGGTGCTGGGGGCGGCAGTGCTGGGCGGGGTTGCCGAGGGCACCGTAGCCACGACCTGGGACACCACGGCAACCAGACGACCGACCTCGTGTCGCACCGCACGGTCGCGGGCGCAGCCCTGGCCCCTCCGGACCAGATCCATCCGGCGGACTTGACAGGTGGCCGGCGCGCGGGCCGACGGCCGTTCGGTCCGTCGGCGTGGCCGAGGTGACGGTCGCGGCTGGGCGACTCAGCCGGGACTGCATGCCATGAAGGACTCCACCCGCCAACCCTCGTCACGCCGGCCGAGGAGGACCACCGCCTGCACGTGTCCATGGTCGTCCACGAAGCGCACGTCCCGGCCTCCGCCCTCGCGACGCAGCCCGCCCACACCGAGGCTCGCACCATCCTCGCCGGCGAAGACCGCCAGAGCGTCGTCCCGGTCGGCGTCGTAGCCCATGTCCTCCCCGTAGTCGTACACCGCCGACTCGACCAGTTCCTCGCCGTCCGCACGCCGGTGGCAGCCGAGCCCGTCGGCAGCTCCGTACACCGCCTCCGTCGGGATGGCTGCAGTCGACGAGGCCGATGCGGGGATCGGTGGGCTGACGGTCGACGACGGTCCGCGTCCGCCGCCGGTCCCGGCCCGGTCAACCGTGGCACACCCCGTAGCACCCATCAGCACGCCCGCGCCACCGCCGCCATGCCGACCATCGCCCACGGCCGACGGCGTGGACCCGGTCGAGCCGTCCTGGCCCAGGGCCGGTCTGGCGTGGGGCGTTGCGGCACGCGGGACGGTGTCATGGTGGCTCCGGTCGTCGGGAACGTGATCGCCGGCGGGTCGATGGTTCGACGTCCTCGGGACGTCGCCGGTTCCGCGTGACCTCGCCCGGTCAGGTCGGGTTCCCGGGCCGGCCGGGTTGCGGTCAGGTCGGGTTCCAGTCAGGTCGGTTCCAGTCACGTCCCGGCCCGGGCGGGGAGTTGGGTCAACACCACGCCGGTCGTGACGACCAGGATGCCCACGATGCCGGACACGCCAGGGGGTTCGCCCAGGAAGACCCAGGCGAGCACGGCGATCTGGACCAGCATCGTGTTGTTGATCCCGGTGGACTCCAGGGCGGTGAGGTGGCGCTGGGCGTGGTTCCACAGGGTGAAGGCCGCGGCGGTGTTGACCAGCGCCAGCCACGCGACCAGCAGTCCCGCGCGCAGGCCAACCCGGGGCACCCCCTCGACGGCCACGCCGACCACCACCAGCACGCCGGCCCCGATCGCCATGCTGACCGCCGTGACGACCACCGGCGACATCGTGGTGTCCCGGTTCACGTGGCGACCCAGCACGGCACTGGCAGCGTTGGCGGCGAACCCGATGCCGGCCGCCACCATCCCAACGACCGTCGACCCAGGCTGCCGGCGAAGTAGGCCCAGGCACCCAGCGCCACCAGCCCGGCCCCGACCAGTTGCCGCCGCGAGGTCCGTTCGCCCAGCGTCCGGGCCGACACCGCAGCCACCACCAACGGCGTGGCGGACAACACCAGGCTGGTCGTCGCGGCTGGTTGGCGGTCGATCGCCACGAACTGGGCGCCCTGGGTGATCGTGTAGAAGACGACCCCCAGCAGCGCCAGCCGCCCGACCTGTCGACGACCCAACGACGCGACCTGGCGACGGGTCGCGTCCCGGCGAGCGATCCAGCCCACCTACACCAGCGCCGCCAACCCGTAGCGCAGCCCGGCGAAGGTCAGGGGCGGCAGGGACTCGTCGTCGAGCCCGATGCGGATGAGCACCCACGACGAACTCCACAGCACCGTGACGAGGATGGCCGCGAGCACGGCGCGTCGGTGCGAGGTTGGGCCGCGCGAGTGGGCCGATCCGGGCGACGGACGCGACGTCGGGCTCGACGTCGGGGGTCGCTGACCTGGCGGGTCCGATCGGGGCCCGTGGGCGGGCGGTGGGGGCGCGGCGGACATGGAGGCTCGATGGTCGGCACGTCGAACGTGCCGATCTCACTCCTCCAGGCTTTTGTCCCGTCAGATGGTGCCCGGGCATCCCGGACGTCGTGGCGCTCGGTTCGGACCCCGTCCCGCGACGAGCGGATCCCTAGCCACCAGTATTGATCGGTGCGGCGATCCTACACGCGATCCCGCCTGCTTCGAAGCACGCCCCGGGCCGACCTGCGGCTGTCCACAAGATGGTCATCGCCCGGCTTGTCATCGAACGTGCGTTCTGATACGTTGATGCTTCCTATCTGTCGAAGGGACCGGCATCACCGTCCACCGCCACGCCAAGACTCGCCCGCCGGTTGCGGGCTGGCCGGTGCTGGCCGCCGACCACCGCGCCGGCTACGACCCGGCCGGTGACTCGGCCGTGTGTGGGGCTGACGGCGATCGGGTCGGGTGGCTGGTCGACGAGCTCGCCATCGAGTTGGGTCGCAACACCGCTCTGGATGGCATGGGTGAGGTGGAGCTGACGCGGCGGGTCGCGTGCCTGCACCGGCTCGAGGGCCTGGCCGGGCTGCACCTGGCCGCCACGTCCCGGGCGGCGCGACGGTCCGGGGTCGTGGACCGGTCCGGGGCGGCGTCCACCACCGACTGGCTCAAGGCCACGACCGGCCGGTCCGGCCGTGACGCCGCCCGTCTCGCCCGGCTC
>JBBSMS010000026.1:0-29353 GCA_038233055.1 Nitriliruptorales bacterium | reverse complement strand
GTGCTTCAATTGGATCAAGCACTGGCGGGCCATCGCGACCCGCTACGACAAGAAGGCACGCAACTACCTGGGCGCGCTCACCATGGCCGCAATCATGCTCTGGCTACGCCGAGCCGATTCACCAGACAGGACCTAGGGCGCTCGGGCAGGTTGCAGAACTCGCTCCGCTCGTTCTGCGGCCGTGTGGTGCGCCCACTCGCTGGGCGGGGGGTCAGTCTGGGGCGCGGCGGGCGGCGGCGAGGCGGCGGCGGACCTGGTCGATCTGGTCGTCGAGGTCGGCGTGCCAGCCCTGGGCGCTGTGCGGGGGCAGTTCGGCTCGCGCCACCTGCAGGTCGCGCAGGCGCGCCTGCAGGGCCGCCACCGACGCCGCCGGCAGAGGCGCCTCGGCCGGGACGCGTGCATCCCCGGTCACGTGAACAGGTCGTCCAGGCGAGCCTTGATGTCGTCGTCCATGGCCTCGAGGACGTCCAGCGCGGCCATGTTCTCGTGCACCTGCTCGACCCGCGAGGCGCCGGTGATCACGGTGGACACGTGCGGGTTGGCCACCACCCACGCCAGCGCGACCTGGGCCATGGTCGCCTCCATGCCGTCGGCAATGTCCTTCAGGGCGCGCAGGTCGTCGTGGTAGGAGTCGTCGGTGAGGTGTTCCTGCAGCCACTCAAAGCCCTCGAGGGCACCACGCGAGTCCTCGGGGACCCCGTCGAGGTACTTGCCGGTCAACAGCCCCGAGCCCAGCGGCGACCACGTCGTCAGCCCCAGCCCGATGTCGTCGTACAGCCGGGCATACTCCTGCTCGACCTTGCGACGCTCGACCAGGTTGTACTGCGGCTGTTCCATGACCGGCTTGTGGAGGTGGTGGCGGTCCGCGATCATCCACGCCGCCCGGATCTCGTCGGCGGTCCACTCCGAGGTGCCCCAGTAGATGGCCTTGCCCTGGCTGATCATGTCCGACATCGCCCACACGGTCTCCTCGATGGGCGTGTCGGGGTCGGCGCGGTGGCAGAAGACGAGGTCGACGAAGTCCAGCCCGAGCCGCTCCAGCGACCCGTCGATCGCCTGGGACAGGTACGCGCGGTTCAGGGTGTTGGTCATGTTGACGTTGTCGTGGATGCCCCAGAACAACTTCGTCGACACCAGGTAGCTCCAGCGTGGCCAGTCGAGTTCGCGCAGTGCCGCGCCCATGATCTCCTCGGACTTGCCGCCGGCGTAGGACTCGGCGTTGTCGAAGTAGTTCACGCCGTACTCGCGGGCGGCCGACATCTGTTCCACGGCGGCGTCCACGGCCACCTGGTTGTCGTAGGTCACCCACGACCCGATGGACAGCGCACTGACCTTGATTCCGGCGGTGCCGAGACGGCGATAGGGCATGTCGGCCATGGGGGAACTCCTGCTGGTCGTTAAAGGATGGTGGGACGACGTCGGTCCGACCGACCATCGTAGGCCGGGTGCCGAGAACGGTCAGACGAGGTCCCACGTGGCGGTGACCGCGATCGCGACGAGCGCGTCCAGTGCCGCCGCAGCCGACCCGCGACGGACCTGCACGAACAGGTCGACGACGGCCTCATCGGCGGACCCGCCCGCGCGGCCGTGGCCGGTCACGGTGATCGACATGGGTCCCTCCGGGGGTCAGCGTTCGACCCGGTCACGGACGACCGCAGGCACGTCCACCGCCGACCACAACCGCAACGGGGTCACGGACACCTCGCCCGCGTCGGCGGCCTCCAGGTCGGTGATCGGGCCCCCGACCGAACGCGGGAGCACGGTCAGGCCACCATAGGTCGCCCGCCACCGCCCCTCGGGACCATCGGGCGCCAGCATGGGGCCGTAGCGGGTCCGGGCCATCGTGGTCACACGTCGCGGGGTGGCGTCGTTGGCGCCCCAGGGCAGGTTCACCGAGACGAGGTCACAGGCGTCGAGCAACCCGCTGACGAGCACGTCGTCGAGGATGTCGCGGGTGAGCCGGGCCAGTCGAGCCCAGTCCCGGTCCGCGTCCGGGGCCGCGACCAGCCGGCGCCAGCCCGCGAAGTCATCGTCCATGGTGCCGGTCGACACCGCAATCGCGTGGTGGCCGAGCAGCGACGCCTCCACCGCGGCCCCGATGGTCCCCGACGCGCTGGCGAAGGCGGTCCCGTGGTTGTGGCCGAGGTTGATGCCCGACACCACCACGTCCGGCCCCGGTGCCAGCAGGCCGCAGCCGACCTGGGCAGCGTCGGCCGGGGTCCCGTCCACGGTCGTCACGTCGTGGTCGCCACGCGAAGTGGCGGCCGTGGTCACCGCGGTGAACCGGGTCATGGCCTTGCCGCTCCACGACCGTTCGCCGTCCGGCACGACCACGTGCACCTCACCGAGGTTGGCCAACGCGTCGGCCAACGGCACCAGCGCCGGCGAGTCGACCCCGTCGTCGTTGGTGACCAGGATGGTCCCGATCCCGCTCGGGCCGGCAGCACTCATGCCAGGGACTCGCGCAGGGCGCGAACGACCATGTCGATCGCGACGGCGTTGCGACCACCGTGCGGGATCAGGACGTCGGCCCAGCGCTTGGACGGCTCCACGAACTCCAGGTGCATCGGCCGGACCGTGGACTCGTACTGGCTCAGCACCGACTCCACCGTGCGGCCCCGTTCGGCGACGTCGCGGCGCAGGCGACGCAGCAGGCGCAGGTCCGCCTCGGTGTCCACGAACACCTTCACGTCCAGCAGGTCACGAAGGGCGGCCGACGCGAACAACAGGATCCCCTCGGCGAGCACGACGGGTCGGGGTTCGAGGTGGTGCACGCGCTCGGCCCGGGTGTGCGCCTCGAAGTCGTAGGTGGGCACGTCGACCGCCTCGCCCCGCCGCAGCGCGTGCAGGTGGGCCGTGAACAGGTCGTCGTCGAAGGCGTTGGGGTGGTCGAAGTTGAGGTCGCGGCGCTGCTCGATCGGCACATTCGACAGGTCGTGGTAGTAGGCGTCATGGGGCACCACGGCGACCGTCGACGGGCCGAGTGCATCAACGATGGCGGCGACGACCGTGGACTTGCCGGACCCCGACCCCCCGGCAACGCCGACGACCAGCGGGCGCTCCCGTTGGCGCGGGATGCCACTGCCGGCCACCACCGCGCCGTCACCACCCTGGACGTGCTCGGTGTCGCGGTCATCGGCCACGGAGCGGCCTCCAGGGTGGTGGGATCGGACGGGTCGGACGGGTCGGACGGGTCGGACGGTAGGGCGGATCGCGGTCGTGAGCGCCAGGACGGATGCCGGCGTCGGTCTACAGGCGGCCGGCGTCGATGACCCGGGCGAGGAACTCCCGGGTCCGCGGCTGCGACGGGTCGGCCAGGACCTGCTCGGGTGGCCCGTACTCCAGGACCCGGCCTTGGTGCAGGAATGCGACCCGACTGGCGACGTCGCGCGCGAACCCCATCTCGTGGGTGGCCAGCACCATCGTCATGCCGCCGTCGGCCAGGTCGCGGATCACGTGCAGCACCTCGCCCACCAGTTCGGGGTCCAGCGCCGAGGTGATCTCGTCCAGCAGCAGCATCTCCGGGTCGGTCACCAGCGCCCGCACGATCGCCGCACGCTGTTGCTGGCCACCCGACAACTGGTCGGGATAGGCGGCGGCCTTGTCGTCCAGTCCGAATCGGACCAACAGGCCCATGGCGGTCTCCTCGGCAGCCCGACGGGGGATCCCGTGGGCCTTGCGGGCGCCCAGCGTCACGTTGTCGAGGCAGGTCAGGTGCGGGAACAGGTTGTAGCCTTGGAACACCATGCCGATGCGTCGCCGGACCGCGTTGACGTCGACCCGCCGGCCGGAGATCTCGGTCCCGTCGAGCAGGATCCGTCCGGCATCGATGCGGTCCAGCAGGTCGACGCAGCGCAACAGCGTGGACTTGCCGCACCCGGAGGGCCCGATCAGGCACACCACCTCGTGCGGGGCCACGTCCAGGTCGATCCCGCGCAACACCTCCTTGGTGCCGAAGGCCTTGTGGACGTCGTCGAGCACCAGCCCCCCGGGGGCGGCCGTCGACGTCGGGGCGGTCGGGCTGCTCACGTGACCACGTTGGACCGGCGGGCCCGTTCCCGTGCCGTGTAGTAGTCCACGTAGCGCACCATCGGCACCGACAGGGCGAGGAACAGGATCGTGGCGACCACGTAGGGGCTGTAGTTGAAGGTGCGGGCCGTGATGATCTCGGCCTCCCGCAAGGCTTCCCGCACGCCCAGCACCGACACCAGCGCGACATCCTTCTGCAGACTCACCAGGCCGTTGAGCAGGGCCGGCACGACGTTGCGGATCGCCTGGGGCAGGATCGCGTGGCGCAGCGACTGCCACTGGCTCAGCCCCAGCGAGCGGGCCGACGCCCGCTGCGACTCGGGCACCGAGTCGATCCCGGCGCGGTAGACCTCCGCGGTGTAGGCCGAATAGCTCAGCACCAGGGTCGACGTGCCCCAGAAGAACTGGCTGTTGGGGACGCCGGGCAGGTCCAGGGCCGGGATCCCGAAGCCCAACAGGGCGATCGCCAGGATGAGCGGGATGCCACGCCAGAAGTCGATGTAAAGGATGGCCAGCACCCGCAACGGCGCGAACGCGGGGCCCCGCAGCGACCGCATCACCGCCAGCAGCAGCGCCAGCAGCAGGATCGCGACCTGCGCGACCAGGAACATCTGGACGTCGACCCAGAAGCCGCGCAGCACGACCGGCCACGAGTCGGCGATGACCTCGCCGTTGAAGAACTGGCCCTGGATCGTGGGCCAGTTGGGGGAACTCGCGACCGCCCACGCCAGCAGCACGAAGACCACCACGGTCGACCCGACCGCGACCAGGGTCCCGGTCGCGCCCTCCTCGGCGAAGAAGTCACGAAGCGAGTCCGACCACGACCGGGGCCGCACCAGCGACGGGGGCGACCCGATGCCCCCGGACGGACCCGGGTCGTCAGTCATGGCCGCAGCCGGGCGACGTCAGTTGGACACGTCCGGGATGTCGCCGCCCTGGTTGAGCCACTCCTCCTGCAGGGCCGCGAGCGTGCCGTCGTCGTCCAGCGCCGCCAGTGCCTCGTTCACGCACGGCACGAGTTCGGAGCCCTCGGCGAACATCATCCCGAGTTCCTCGGCGTCGTCCGACGCCGGCAGGGTCCCGACGATGGTCGCCTCGGGGATCTCCACGGCGGTGATGTAGTAGGCCGTGGGCAGGTCGAACACCAGCGCGTCGACCTGGTCGGCGTTGAAGGCCGCCTTGGCCGCGGCGTTGTCGTCGAAGGCCAGGACCTGTTCGTCCGGGGCGATCACCTGCTCGGCGTAGTCGAGCGACGTCGTGCCGATGGCGGCGCCCAGGCGGGCATCGGCGAGGTCGGCCAGCGAGGTGGCCGACGCGACGTCTGACTCGTCGTCGGCGACCAGCGCCTGCTGCACGGTGTAGTACCCGTCGGAGAAGTCCACGACCTCGTCGCGCTCCGGCGTGATGGAGTACTGCTGGATGTTGACGTCCCAGTCCTTGTCGCCCGGGGCGACCGCCTCGGCGAAACCGGTCCGGGTCCAGGTGATCTGATCGGCCGACAGCCCCATCTGCTCGGCCAGCGCGTAGACCAGCGCAGACTCGAAGCCCTGGCCGTTCGTCGGATCGTCGTCGACCATCCACGGCTCGAACGCCGGCTCGCCGGTGGCCACCGTCAGGACACCCTCGTTCAGCAGCGGCAGGTCCCCGGCGCAGGCCGACGGCGGCGTCGACTCGGTGTCGGCCGGGGCGGTCGACGACGAGCCACTCGGTGCGACCGGCTCGCTGGAGGGTGCCGCCGAGGTGGCCGCGACAGTCGAGGGCGCGGCAGCGGTGGTGGTCTCGTCGGCATCGGGCTCGGCGTTGCCACCACAGGCCGCGAGCACCACGGCGAGGACGGCGAGAACGGGCAGCAGGCGGGTGCGCATGGGCTTCCTTGCGAGAGATGTCACGGTCGGACCCGGGCGAACCTACCACCACGCTCGTTGGCGTCACCCCCCAACGGACGCCGTCAGCCGTCGCCGTCGCCGGCGGGCACGTCGGCCCCCTCCGGCTCGGCGTCGTCCCACCCGGCCCCGTCGTCGCCGGCATGGTCGAACGACGAGCCGGGCACCTCGTCAGCGTCGTCGGGGGCATGCCGGAGCGAGTACCAGATGGAGGCGGTGAGCAGGACCGCGATGACCACCAGCGAGGCCCACGTGGGGATGTGGTACCACTCGGCAATGATCATCTTGATGCCCACGAAACCCAGGATCCCGGCCAGCCCATAGTCGAGGTACTGGAAGCGGTCCTTCATCCCCGCGAAGGCGAAGTACAGCGCCCGCAGGCCGAGGATCGCGAAGGCGTTGGACGACAGCACCAGGAACGGCTCGCGCGACACCGCCAGGATCGCGGGCACGGAGTCCACGGCGAAGACCACGTCGGTGGCCTCGATCAGGACCAGGACCGCGAACAGCGGCGTGGCCATCCGGTGGCCGTTCTCCGTGATGAACATCTTCTGGCCGTGCAGTTCGTTGGTGGTCGGGATCACCTTCCGGACCGCCCGCAGCACCAGCGACTTCTCCGGGTCGACCTCGTGGTCGTCCGGTTGGGCCAACTTCCAGGCCGTGTAGAGCAGGAACGCGCCGAAGACGAACAGCAGCCACGAGAACTTGTTGAGCAACGCGACCCCGGCGAAGATGAAGATCGCGCGCAGGACCAGCGCGCCGAACACGCCCCAGAACAGGATCCGGAACTGGTACTTGGGCGGGATCTTGAAGTAGCCCAGGATCACGGCCCACACGAACACGTTGTCGATCGACAGCGACTTCTCGATCAGGTAGCCGGCGAAGTACTCCCCGCCCGCGGCCGCTCCCCAACCCCAGAGCACGACCAGCCCGAACGCCACCGAGATGGCGATCCACACGCCCGACTCGATGATCGCCTCCTTGAAGGAGATCTCGTGGGCGGTGCGGTGGACGATCAGCAGGTCGGCCAGCAGCAGGACGGACACGACCGCGCCGAGCGCGATCCACTCCCACGCCCGAACGTCCAACTCCACGAAGTTGCCGGAGCCGGCCTCGGTGGCGAGCAGCGCCATCGCGGGTGCGGACGTGAACAGCGGAGCGAGCATGCCGAAGGCCTTGGTCCATCGCGCGATCGCCACGGACGTGGCGATCGTGGTGCCCGAAGGTCTCCCCCGCCGACGATGGCGGCCCACAGCACCGGGCCGGCACCGACCGACGAGGCCGGGGCTGCCCGGGATGACGACACTGCGGAGGGTGGGGTAATCCCCCTCATGGCACCGACGGAGTCTACGATCCCGCTCATGCCGTCGCACGACGGCCGTCGGGCCCGAACGGCAGGTCGGGGCGGGGTCCGGAGACCGTGATGCAACCCGGATCGGGACCTGCGTCCCATGCCCCATGGCCACACGTCGGCAACCATGGCGTTCACGTCGCCGTCGTATCCGCTTGACTGGTTACCCCCGGACCGGAGCCACCATGGACCTGCACCACCTCGGACACTCCTGCCTGCTCGTCGGGACGGAGCGTGCCCGCATCCTGGTCGACCCCGGCAACCTCTCCACGGACTGGCACGGTGCCGAGGACCTCGATGTCATCGTGGTCACCCACTTCCACCCCGACCACATCGACCTCAAGCACCTCGAGCCGCTGCTCGACGCCAACCCGGGCGTCCGGGTGCTGGCAGACCGGGGCACCGTCGAGGAGCTGGGCCAGCGCGGCCTCGAGGTGACCGTGCTCCGGCCGGGCGCGCAGCACACCTTCGGGGACCTCGAACTGGGACCGGTCGGTGGCGACCACGCGGTCATCCACCCCGGCATCCCCCGCATCCCCAACGTCGGCGTGGTGATCGCCGAGGAGGAGGGGCCGCGGCTGTTCCACCCCGGAGACTCCCACGATGCGGTGCCGGGCGGGATCGACGTGCTCGCGCTGCCGCTGGCCGCGCCTTGGACGTCGATGGCCGCGACCGCCAACTTCGGCCGCGGCATCAGCCCCGAGCGGTTCGTCCCGATCCACGATCGCCTGCTCAGCGAGGCCGGCCGCGCGATCCACCTCCGCCTGGCCGACCAGTTGATCCGCGGCCAACTGCTGGACCTGTCCGAGAACGGCCCGACCCGGCTGTGACCCTCCGGCTCACTGCGAGTCCGTGACGTCCGCGACCATGGCGTCGAGGTGGTCCAGCACCGCATCCGCGTCCACGGTCACCCCAGCGCCGTGTTCCCCGATCCCCAGCGAGATCGTCCGCCCCGCGATCCGCTCGTCGGCGATCACGAGCAGGGCCGCGCGCGACCCGAACGGGGTGATGGTGCCGCGCTCGTAGCCGGTCAGGGCAGCCGCGTCCGCCGTGTCGGCCATCGTCATGCGCGACACGCCCAGCAACGGCCGGAGCCGGTTCCAGGCGATCACCCGGTCCCCCGGGACCAGCACGAAGCGGTGGTCGTCGGCCTCGACCCGCACCACCATCGTCTTCACGAGGTCGCGCGGCTCGATGCCACGGGCGGCCGCGGCCTCGGCCAGGGATCGCACCCGACCGTGGCGGGTGACACGGTGGGCGATGCCGGCCGCGTCCAGTGCAGCCAGCGCCGGCGACCCCGGCGTCCCGTCGGAACCTGGCTGGTCGCCCACGACTCGCTCCTCGCCGGTGGCGAACCCGACCCCGCGGCACCGGGCGGCTCGCGCGGCCACGGTAGGCCCGGGTGATGACCGTCGTCGGGCCATCAGGGACCGATCGGCGCCAAGGGCGAGATCCGGCCACGGATACCTTCGCCCGCATGACCCACACCTCCCCCACGCCCGGCGACCACGATCGCGACCTCGGTTGCATCCCCTGCCTCGTGACCGGCGCCACCGGCTACATCGGGGGTCGCCTGGTCCCCCACCTGCTCACCACGGGACACCCGGTCCGGGCGTTGGCGCGGACCCCGTCCAAGCTCGACGACGTCCCGTGGCGAGACGACGTGGAGGTGGCGGAGGGCGACCTCGGCGACGTCGACTCACTCCGGCGCGCGTTCGACGGGATGGCGGTCGTCTACCACCTGGTCCATTCGATGGGCACCTCCGACGATTTCGCGGACGAGGAGGCACGGTCGGCCCGCAACGTCGTGCAGGCGGCGCAGGACGCCGGGGTCGAGCGGCTGGTCTACCTCGGGGGGCTGCACCCGGACGACCCGGACACGTGGTCGACCCACCTGCGTTCACGGATCGAGGTCGGCGAGATCCTGCTGGCGTCCGGCATCCCCACGATCGTCCTCCAGGCAGGGGTCGTGATCGGCTCAGGCTCGGCGTCGTTCGAGCTCATCCGCCACCTCACCGAGCGCCTGCCGGTCATGACGACGCCGAAGTGGGTGCACAACCGGATCCAGCCGATCGCGATCAGCGACGCAGTCCACTACCTGGTACGCGCTGCGTCGCTCGCCCCCGAACGCGCCGGCGTATTCGACATCGGCGGCCCCGACGTCATGACCTACGGCGAGATGATGGCCACCTACGCCCGCGTGGCGCGCCTCGGTCGGCGGCACCTGGTGGTTCTGCAGCCGCTCACCCCGACGATCGCCAGCCACTGGGTCGGGCTGGTGACGCCGATCCCGCCGGGCTTGGCGCGGCCACTGATCGAGTCGCTGGAGTGCGACGCGGTCATGCACGACCACGACATCGACGACGTGGTCCCGCGGCCCGAGGGTGGACTGCTGGCCTACGACGAGGCCGTCCGCCGCGCCATCGCCCACGGCCAGCGGGGCCGGCTCGCGCTGCGGTGGTCCGACACCGACACGCGCGACCGCCCCGCCGAGCCGGCGCCGTCGGACCCGGACTGGTCCGGCGAACTGCTGCTGACCGACCGCACCACGCGCCGCAGCGACCTGCCGGTCGCGGCCGTGTTGTCGGCGGCCGCGGACCTGGCCGGCTCGCCGACCGGCCTGGCCGCGTTGTCCCCGCTGACCACGGGTCCGTTCACGACGCTGGTCACCGGGGCACCGCGAGGCGACAGGTCGGGCGCGACGCACTGGGAACGCGTCCCGGACCCGCGCGGCGACCGCGTCCGCCTGCGTGCCGAGGTCCTGGTGCCCGGCGACCTGTGGCTGGAGGTCCGGGCCACCGCGGCCGACGGCGGGACGGTCCATGGCCTGCGCCTGGTGTTCTCGCCGCGCGGGCTCGGCGGGATCCTGTGGTGGCACGCGCTGGCGCCGTGGCGCGCGCTGGCGCTCGCCCGGCTCGACCGCAGCCTGACCGCGGCGGCCGTCGAGCACGCGGCCGCATCGCCGGACTGACGCCGGGCGATCGTCAGACCACGTCGCGGTACAGGTCGAGGGTCTGTTCGGCGATCGCGGACCAACTGAAGGACTCGACGGCGCGCCGACGACCGGCCCGGCCCATGGCGGCCGCACGGTCCGGGTCGTCCACGACCTCGGTGACCGCCGCCGCGAACGCCCGCGCGAAGCCGGCCGGGTCGGCCGGGCTGCCGTAGGGGTCGTCGCCGGGCTCGAACCCGACCAGCAGCCCGGTCTCGCCGTCGACCACGACCTCGGGGATGCCGCCGACCGCGGACGCGACGACCGCGGTCTCGCACGCCATCGCCTCGAGGTTCACGATGCCCATGGGCTCGTAGATCGACGGGCACACGAACACGTCCGCGTGGGTCAGCAGAGGCAGCAGCTCGGCCCGGGGCATCATCTGCTCGATCCACGTCACGTTGCCGCGCGACTGCTGCAGGTCACGCACGGTCGCGGCCACCTCCCGTCCCAGGTCGGCGGTGTCAGGGGCACCCGCGCACAGCACGACCTGGATCTCCGGGTCGAGGTGGGCGACCGCGTCCAGCAGGTGCCGCAGTCCCTTCTGGCGCGTGATCCGGCCGACGAAGATCGCCATGGGGGCGTCCGGGTCGAGGTCGTGTGCGGCCAGCACGTCCGTGCCGTGGTCGGGCGCGTAGGCGGTGGTGTCGATCCCGTTGTGGATGACGACCACCCGGTCGGGATCGACCGACGGGTAGCACGACAGGACGTCATCGCGCATGCCGGCCGACACCGCGACGACCCGGTCGGCGTGCTCGATCCCGAGCCGCTCGCAGAACCCCGACAGGGCGTACCCGCCGCCCAGTTGCTCGGCCTTCCACGGCCGCAGGGGTTCCAGCGAGTGGGTCGTGACCACGTGCGGCACGTCGTGGGTCATCGCGGCGAGGTGACCGGCGAGGTTGGCGTACCAGGTGTGGCTGTGGACAAGGTCGACGTCAGCGGTGGCGGCCACCATCGACAGGTCGGTCGCCATCGTCCGCAGTGCCGCCAGTTCCGGCGCATCCCCGGCCAAGGCGTCCCAGGTGCCGTGGGCGACGACGCTCGGGGCGTGCGGGTCGTCGCTCGGCGGTCGCGGGTCCCCCCAGCAGTGCACGGTCACCGGTGTCAGGCGGGCGAGGTGGGCGGCCAACTCCTGGGCGTGCACGCCGGCACCGCCGTAGACGTCGGGCGGGTACTCGCGGGTCAGGAGGCCGACATGCGGGTTGGCGGTCGTATCGCTCATGCGGTGACCCGTCCGCCCTTGCCGACCACGACGATCCCGCCGTCGGACACGGTGAACCGTTCGCGGTCCCGTTCGAGGTCGTCGCCCAGCCTGGCCCCCAGCTCGACCACCACGTCCTTGTCGAGGATGGCCCGGCGCACGATCGCGTTCTCGCCGATGGTCACGCCGTTGAGGATGACGCTGTCGTGGACCTCCGCACGGGACTCGACCCGCGCCCCGGGTGACACCACCGACCGGCGCACCAGGCCGCCGGAGATGATCACGCCCTCCGACACCATCGAGTCGATCGCGCGGCCGCGGCGATCGTCCTCGTCCAGCACGAACTTGGCCGGTGGGAGCGGTTCGCGCCAGGTCAGGATCGGCCACTCCTGGTTGTAGAGGTTGAACGCCGGCTCGACCGCGATCAGGTCCATGTTGCCCTCGTGGTAGGAGTCCAGCGTCCCGACGTCGCGCCAGTAGGCGTGGTCCTGGGCGGTCTCGCCCGGCACGACGTGGCGCGAGAAGTCGTACACCGCCGCGTCCCCGCGTTCGACCAGGTCCGAGACGATGTTGCCACCCATGTCATGGCCGGACTCCTCCTGCTCGGCGTCGGCCGTCACGGCGTCCACCAGCGTGTCGGCCGTGAAGACGTAGTTCCCCATCGACGCGAACACCTGCTCCGGATCGTCGGGCAGCCCGACCGGGTCGGTGGGCTTCTCGTGGAAGGCCGCGATCCGGCCGGGGTCGTCGGCGGCGGTCTCGATCACGCCGAACTCGCTGGCCTGGGAGATCGGGACCCGGATGCCCATCACCGTCACCCCCGCGCCCGACTCGATGTGGGCCTGGAGCACCTGGCGCGGGTCGACCCGGTAGATGTGGTCGGCCCCGAACACGATCACGTAGTCGGGCTTCTCGTCGTTGATGAGGTTGAGGTTCTGGAAGATCGCGTCGGCCGACCCCGAGAACCAGTGGGGCCCGCGACGCATCTGGGCCGGCACCGGCGTCACGTAGGACCCGGTCAGCGGTGACATCCGCCACGTGACCGAGATGTGGCGGTCGAGGCTGTGGCTCTTGTACTGGGTCAGCACGGCGATGCGGCGCAGTCCGCCGTTGACCAGGTTCGACAGCGCGAAGTCGATCAGCCGGTAGGGCCCTCCGAACGGCACCGCCGGCTTCGCGCGGTCCAGGGTCAGCGGCATCAGGCGGGTCCCCTTCCCACCGGCCAGGACGATCGAGAACACGTTGGGCATGGGTCGCGATCCAGGGCTCGGCGGGCGTTGCATCCCGACGATAGTGGCGGGGCACGTGGGAGCCCGTCAATGACCGAGGATCGTCGCGCGTCGGGGACTCCCCGGAGCGGCGTCCACTGGGGTGTGCGGCTGATCCACGATCCTGCGCGCCGAGCGGGCGCAGCCAGCCTCGCAACCTTCGCGCTCGGCTCGGCGTCCTACGGTCCCGACACGCCCACCCGGAGTCGCCATGCCGCTTCGACGATCGACCCTCGCCGCGATCGGACTCCTGGGCGCAGGCGTGCTCACGGGGTGTGCCACGGGCACCCCGGGCGACGTCGCGTCCGGGACACCGACCGCCACGGCCAGCGACGCGACAACGACCGCCGGCGAGGTGTCGCCCGGCCCGACCGCAGGGCCATCACCGACGGTCACGACCCGGGTCGCCAGCACGATTCCTGACTGCGGCGACCGCAACGGCGACTGGCTGATGGCGGCCGAGGATGCCTACGGGTCGGAGCCGATGCTGGGCGACAGCGACAACGACGTCGTCGCCTGGGCCGAGCAGTTCGACGACTTCGCCGCCGTGTGGGGGCACCTCGACCGACGCGGTCGGCTGACCGTGGGGTTCACCGGTGACGACCTGCCCGCGCGCCAGGCCGCCGTGCGGGAGGCCTTCCCCGGCCGGAACGTGGCGGCCGTGACTGTGGCATTCACCGACGCCGACGCGGAGGCGTTGGGAGCGCGGGTGCGGGACCGCTTCCCCGTACTCGTCGCCAGCGCCGGCGGTGGCGCGCACATGGCCCGGGTCGCGATCGACCTCGCCGTGCGGCCGCTGCTGGAGCGGTCGGTGGACGACGTCGTGGCCGAGGTTGCCGCCGCCTTCCCGGGCGAGCCCCTCTGCGTCCACGTCCCCACCGACCTCCCGACGGCGGGCCCCCAACCCGACGGTGGTGACAGCTGGCGACTGCTGGCCGCGACCAAGGGGGCCGGCGAGATCTACCAAACCGGGATCGCGACCGGCCCGTCGTCGTGGGCCGACCTGTGGTCGTCGACCATGGGCGACGCACCGGCGCCGGAGGTCGACTTCGAGACCGAGGTCGCGATCTGGTTCGGGGACGCCCACAGCGGTTCCTGCGACCACGTGCGACTGGACGACGTGGTCGTCAACGGTGACGTCGTGCACATGGACCGGGTCGTCCTGGACGGCCCGATCTGCACCGCCGACGCCAACCCGTTGGCATGGTTCGTGGCGGTCGACCGGGACCTGCTCCCGGACGCGCCCTTCACGATCCAGTTGGAGGAGGAGATCCAGACGCCGGGCCTCGCCGACCAGGTCACGCGCGTGACCCCGGAGATGCTGGCGGGGGACGGCTGAGCCACCGTTCCCGGGAGGCCCGCAGGTACCGTCCGCCGCGACCCGGTCGAACGCGCCGGGTCGTGGAGGACGCGTGGACCCGGCGACGACCGACGAGGCCCGCCGCGCCGGGCTGGTGCGGGCACGACGACGCGCGACGCTGCTGCTGGTCGCGGTGGTCGCGGTCTTCGTCGCCACCTTCGTCCTGCCCGACACGACGCTGGTCGGATTCGTACGCGCCATGGCCGAGGCGGCGGTGGTCGGCGGGGTCGCCGACTGGTTCGCGGTCGTGGCGTTGTTCCGCCACCCGCTGGGGATCCCGATCCCGCACACGGCCGTCATCGCGTCGTCCAAGGACGGGCTCGGACGCAACCTCGCCACGTTCGTGGAGGAACAACTGCTGGATCCGGCGGTGGTGGCACAGCGCCTGCGGTCGGCTGACCTGGCCGCGCGCGCCGGGACCTGGCTGCGCGATCGGCCCAACGCCGACCGCGTGGCGGAGGTCTTGGCGACGCCGCTGGCGAGCGTGCTGGAGGGACTGGACCGCGAGGCCGTCGCGGACGACCTCGCCGACCTGGCCGCACGCGGGATCACGGCGATGCCGCTGGCTGACCTCGCGGGCCAGGGGCTTGAGGCCGCGATCGCCGAGGACCAGCACCAGGAGGTGCTGACCGCGGCGATCCGTGGCGTGCGACGTGCGCTGGTGGAGCACCGCAGCGTCCTGCGGGTGCGGCTTGGCCAGGAGTCGCCCAAGTGGGTCCCGCCGGTGCTCGACGACCTGGTGTTCGACCGAGCCTCGGACGCACTGGACCGCTTCCTGGGGGAACTGGCGGCCAACCCCGGCCACGAACTGCGCAGCGCCGTCGACGACCAGTTGGGCGACCTGGTGGTGCGCTTGCGCACGGACCCCGAGGTGGCCGCGGCGTTGACGAGCCGGCTCGGCGACCTGGCCGCGCGCGACGACGTGCAGACGTGGGCGGCAGCCACCGCGTCCCACCTGGTCGAGGCGATGGCGGCGTCGGCCCTGGACGACCGGTCCGAGGTCCGCGACCGCCTGGCGATCGCGATGACCACGCTGGGCGACAAGCTGTCCGACGACCCCGACCTGCGGGCCCGCGTCGACGAGTGGATCACCGACCTCGCGCCGGCGATCGCCGAGGCCAGCCGCCGCGAAGTCGCCCGCACGATCGCCACGACCGTGGACGGCTGGGACCTCGAGGACACCTCCAGCCGGCTCGAACTGTGGCTCGGCCGCGACCTCCAGTTCGTCCGCATCAACGGCACCGTGGTGGGCGGCCTGGTCGGCCTTGTCCTCCACACGATCGCCGTCGGCTTCGGCGCCACCTGACCCGACCCCCCCCGAGTCTGCCCCGAGTGGCGTCGGCGGGGTCCGGGCGTGGGTCCTGCACGGCGTGGTCGGCCACGCCAGGGAATTTGAAGCTTCGAGGCCGGACCGAACCCGTCGAGCGGCGCAGGACCATGTGCGCGTCACCAGGAGCAAACGAGCGTGGCGTGGCCGGAGGTCACGTGAGCGAGTGGCGACGCCGTGACGCGTGCATGGGACCAGCCGGGCGATGGGTGCAGGGCCGGTTTCGGAGCGCATAGGAGGAGCCCCGGCGCTTCTCAGCAGTCCGGGGCTCCGTGCGAAGACGGCTTCGCGTCGTCCGGTCTCGAAGCCCGTGAGGGCGAGCCCGGCGCGACGGCTTGGCGCCTTCGCTGACCGAGTCCAACGTCTGCCCGGCGTATCCGGCCCGGAGGCCGGGTGCCCTGGCATCCGTGGCCCCCGAAGGAGCCGCTGTGGACCCAGTCACACCATCCCCGACGTCGGACCGGAGTCCGTTGTCGGTTCGGTGTTGCCCGATTTCCAGCGCAGTGGATCTCGGGTCGGCGGCGTCCTCCGAGGAGGTCGTCGCCTGCAGTGGCCTCTGCGCGGCCCCTGCGTCTCCGGTGGTGTTGCCACCCCCGGCGACAGACAGAACACTACCTCACCACCCCCCGTCGCTGTCCAGTGTTCGACGGCAAATGCTCGCTCTTCGTGACGGCCTGTGGTACAGCCGCACGGACCTCCCGAAGTGGTGGCCCGACGGCGGATCGTCTGCTAGGAAGAAGCGTCGTCGAGGGGTGACACGGAGGTGTCCAACTGCCTGCCCGTGGCCCCTCCCGGGCCGCCTGTGGCGGCTGGTCCCTGGTGTTGTCGACGTCGACAACTTGGCCCATTTTCGGGTTTCGGCCGTGAGAAGCCGATACGATCGTCGTGCTGCGTCGGTCTCCCACGCCCCTGCTGTCGCCACGCGACCTGCCGGTCCCGCCGGTTCGTCACGGTGCTCGCCAGTGACCCACCCACGGACTCCGGCGTGAACCCGTGCACCCAACTCCAGGAGTCTCGCTTGTCGCTCACCTACGCCGTCGGAGACACCGTCATCCACCCCCATCACGGGGCCGCGCGAGTGGACGAACTGGAACAGCGAGAACTCAACGGCGACAAGGTCGAGTACGTGGTGCTCAGCTCCCCCTTCAACGACCTCACCCTGAAGGTGCCCGTGGCCCGGGTCGACGACGTGGGCATCCGTGCCTGCATGTCGACCGACGCCCTGGACGGCGTGATCGAGGTCCTCAAGGACGAGCCGACGCCACAGAAGGGGCATTGGTCGCGACGGCTCAAGCGCAATCAGTCGCGGATGCGTTCGGGCGAGCCGGACAAGTTGGCCATGGTGGTGCGCGACCTGACGGCGAAGCTGTCGACCAAGGGACTGTCGCCGGCGGAGCGCCGCATCCACCGCACGTCGCGGCGCATGCTCCACGGCGAGATTGCGGCGGTGCTGGATGGTGGCGCCGATGCCGCCGACGAGCTGCTGGACAAGGCCTTGGCCGTGCACATGGCCAAGGACGAGGACTGACCCGCCCGCACACAACGCCACGCCCGCGCCCTCCAGGGTGCGGGCGTTCGTTGTGCACGGCGGCGGACCGACGGCAGTCATCGCCGGGCGACGACCACCACCCAGTCCTCATCGTCGGCCGCCGGCCGCCCGTCGAGGTCCCCGAACCAGCCGGCCTCGGTCAGGCCCGTCGCAGCGACCATGGCATGGAGGTCGTCGGGTGACCACAGCCGCTGGACCGTCCCGGTGGTGTGGACGCTGCCACCGTCGTCGGCCTCGACTCGATAGCGGATCGTGAGCCGGCCGCTGGCCGGGTCGAACTCGCGCCGGCTGTGGACGACAGCCCCCACGACGTGCTCGAGCTGCTCGATGGGTTCGGCCAGGGCGGCCTCCCGGTTGACGACCTCCATGACCAACCAGCCACCGTCGGCAACCTGGTCCGCGAGCCATCCGACGACGGCTCGGTCGCGCGCGGCGTCCGCGAAGTAGCCGAAGCTGTTGAACAGGTTGGCGACGAGGTCGAACGGCGGACCGTGCGGGCCGGTCGCGACCAGCGGTGGCGGGTCGGCCAGGTCGACGTCGAGCACACGCAGGTGACCACCGCCACCTCGGTCCAGGGCGGCCGCGGCCGTGCGGGCCGCGGCCAACGCGGCCGGGGACCGGTCCACCAGGGTGACGTGACACCCGAGCAGGGCCAGTGGCACGGCGTGGCGTCCACTGCCGCCTGGCGCGTCCAGGATCCGCCATCCGGGCTCGACGCCCACCAGTCCGACCAGGTCGTTGATGGCCCGCTCGGTCTCGCGGTCGTCCACCGCGTCGGCGAACAGGCGCAGGTAGTCGGCCTCGAAGAAGCCGCGCCACCAGTCGTCACCGATCCCGGCCGGATCGCCGGGACCCAGGGTCATCCGCCCAGCAGGTCGACGAGGCCGTCGTGGCCGGTCGCCACGGCGTGGTCGGACGCGGTCCGACCGTCGTCGTCGGCGAGCCGCCGGCGTGCTCCGGCCGCGAGCAGCCGTTCCACGATCGTCGACGCCCCCTGGGCGGCGGCACCCATCAAGGGGGTGTAGCCCCCCTGTTGGCGGGCGTCGAGGTCCGTACCGGCGCGGACCAGCGCTTCCACGACCCCGATGTCACCGCTGGCGACCGCGCTGTGGATGGGCTGCACGCGGGACTCGTTGTCGGCGACCGCACCGATGTCGGCCCCCATCTCCGTCAACAGGATCGTGGCGCCGGTGCGACCCAGGAAGGCCGCCAGGTGCAGCGGCGTGAAGCCGTCTGCCGTGCGGGTGTGCAGCAACTCGGGATCGGCGTCCAGCAGGGCGGCCAGTCGCTGCTGGTTGCCCAGCGCGGCCGCCTCCAGGACGTCGAGGTCGATCTTCGCGTCGGCCATGGCCAACGCGATGTCGCCCGCCAGGCGGGGCCGGCCGTGGTAGAGCGCCGTCAGCAGCGGGGAGACCTCCCCGTCGACCGGGATCGTGGCGGCGCGCGGGTCGGCGGCAAGCGCCGCCAGCAGGGCACCGCGATCGCCGTCCACGATGGCTCGCCGCACCTCGCCCGGGTCGACCTCCACGATGCCCCCTCCGTCCGCCGATCCGCCGATCCGCGGACACGCGGACCCCGTCGAACCGTCCAACCTAGACCCATCGGATGCTGCCTGCCACGCGTTCGGCCGCCCGCTCGAGGTCCTACCGTGGACGGTCCCGGGGTTCGGAGTCCACCATCGACAAGGCCGAACGTCGCACGCGCGCCCGCTCGCTGCCGCCTGCGACGGCACGCGAGAGCCGCGCGGTGGTCGACCGCCTGGTCGGGTTGGATGCGGTCACGACCGCCACCTGCGCCTGCCTGTACCTCCCGATGGATCATGAGGTCGACCTGCAGGCCCTGCCCGGCCACCTCCCCGAGGTGCGGTGGGTCACCACCCGCACGGGTGACGGCCCTCGCCTGACCCTGCATGACCTCGACGCCGCCCGCGAGCACCACCCCTGGGGCTACGACCAACCGGTCGCGACCGCCCCGGAGGTTCACCCGGCGACCGTCGACCTGTGGCTGGTACCGGGGCTGGCGTTCGACCTCGACGGCACCCGCCTGGGCCACGGTCGCGGCTTCTACGACCGACTGCTGGCGCACCGACGGGACGACTGCGTCCTGGTCGGCGTCACGACCAGCCGCCGCCTGGTCGCGGCGCTCCCACGCGAGGACCACGACGTGGCGATGGACGTGGTGGTCACCGACGAGCAGGTCCGACGCACGAGTGCCGACTGATCCCGATCCGCGGCGCGGCGGCCCGCGTGGTCAGTCCACCTGGGCGAGCGTGCCCAGGTACAACTCGATGACCTTCGGGTCGTCCAGCAGGTCGCGACCCCCGCCCGTGTAGGCGTTGCGGCCCTGGTCCAGCACGTAGCCGCGGTCACAGATCTGCAGGCACCGGCGTGCGTTCTGCTCGACCATGATGATCGACACCCCGGCCCTGTTGATCTTCTTGGCGTTGATGAAGACCTCGTCCTGCAGGTCCGGCGACAGCCCGGCCGACGGCTCGTCCATCAGCATCACCTCGGGCTCCATCATCAGTGCCCGGCTCATCGCCAGCATCTGGCGCTCACCACCGGACAGGGCGCCGGCGCGCTGGTCGAGCCGCTCCCCCAGCCGCGGGAAGGTCTCCACCATGTCGTCCAGCCGCCGGTCGAACTTCGACTGGTCGAGGTAGCAGCCCATCTGGAGGTTCTCGCGGATGGTCAGGCTCGGGAACACGTTGTCGTTCTGGGGGACGTAACCGATGCCCATCTCCACCAGCGCGTGGGCGGGCTTGGCGGCGATGTCCTCGCCCCGGAAGGCGACGTCGCCGGACCGGACCGGGATCAGTCCGAACAGGGCCTTCAACAAGGTGGACTTGCCGGCGCCGTTCGGGCCGACGATGCCCACGATCTCCCCCTCGTGGAGGGTCAGGTCGCAGCCGTTGAGGATGTCGACCTCCGGCACGTAGCCCGCCACCACGTTGCTCACCTCGATCAGGATCGGCGCGTCGGGAACGACGGCCCCGGCGCCGGAGGTGGCCATGTCCTCGTGCACGCCCCGCGCCGATGCCTCGCCGGCGGCCTCGGGCTCCAGCTCCGCCCGGGTCTTGGTCTCCTCGGCCTGGATCTCGTCCTGCCTGGTCCGCTGCTCGTCGTTCAGTTTCCCGCCGGCGCGCTCGTCCGGCCGCAGGATGCGGCCGTCCTCGCCCCGGATCTCGGGCTCCTTCGCCTGGCCGTCACGACCCTTCCGAGCGCGCCCGTCGCGACCTTCGCGTGTGTCGCCGTCGCTCACAGGTGCTCTCCGTCGTCGGTGGGTGGGTCAATCTCGTCGTTGTCGTCGTTGTCGTCGGTGTCGTCGTGTTGCGTGCCGAGGTAGGCGTCGATCACCTTGGCGTTCTTCGACATGGCGTCGGGGGTGCCCTCGGCGATGATCTGGCCCTCGGCCATCACCACCACCCAGTCGGCGATCTCGTGCACGACGTCCATGTCGTGTTCGACGAAGATGACGGACATGCCCTCGTCACGCAGCCCGATGACGTGTTCCAGGAGGGACTGGGTCAGCGCCGGGTTCACCCCGGCCATCGGCTCGTCCAGCATGACCAGTCGCGGGTCGGTCATCAGCGACCGCGCCATCTCCAGCAACTTGCGCTGTCCCCCCGACAAGGTCCCGGCGAACTCGTCGCGCATGTGGTCCATCTTGAACCGCGTGAGCAGTCGGTCCGCCCGCTCCTCGATCGACTCCTCCTGGCTGGCCCATGCCGGCTTGAACAGCGCCGGCAGGAAGTGCTCACCCAGCTGGTCCTTGACGCCGAGTTTCATGTTCTCGATCACGGGGAGCCGGGTCAGCGACTTGGTGAGCTGGAAGGTCCGGACCATGCCCTCGCGGGCGAGCTTGTTGGGTGACACGCGCTTGGGCAGTTCCTCGCCGTCGAAGACCACCGTGCCCGCATTCGGGCTGTCGAACCCCGTCAACAGGTTGAAGAAGGTGGTCTTGCCAGCGCCGTTCGGGCCGATCAGGGCGGTGATCCAGTGGCGCTGGACCTCAAGGTGGTCGACGTCGACCGCCTTCAGGCCACCGAACTGGCGCACCATCCCGTCGACCCGCAGCACCGGATCAGGCTTGGACGATCCCGGGACGGCCTCGACGCCGTCGGTGGGTTCACGCGGGTACTCCTGATCCGTGCCGGTCGACGCATCCGTGTCTATCACCTGGTCATCGCTCATCGATCCGCCAACATCATCTCGTTGCGATCGCCGAACACGCCCTGGGGTCTGAAGGCCATCAGGAGCATCAGCCCGAGGCCGACCAGCACGAACCGGATCGACCCTCCTCGCACCCCGGCGGTGACGGCCGAGGGCACGATGCCCACGTTCACCAGGCCGTCCAGCACGTTGTTGGTCAGCGACAGGATCATCCAGAAGGCGATCGCCCCGAAGATCGGGGACCAGATCCGTCCCACGCCACCCAGGATCAGCGCCGTCCAGATGAAGAACGTCACCGGTGGCGAGTAGGCGTCGGGCTGGACCGTCTGCTGGCCAACGGACAGCACGATCCCCGCCAGGCCGCCGATCATGCCGCCCAGGATCAGGCTCTGCATCTTGTAGAAGTAGGCGTTCTTGCCCAGCGCCCTGGCGGCGTCCTCGTCCTCGCGGATCGACTTGAGGACGCGTCCCCACGGACTGCGCATCAGCAGCCACACCAGCACGGTCACCAGGATCGCGAGGCTCCAACCGACCACGATGATCCAGGCCTGGTTGCCGAACACCTCCACCGGCCCGAACCCGTACCGCTGGGACGGATCGAACGGACTGAACCGGTAGTACCCGTCGGCGAAGCCGTTGATGCCGTTGGACCCCCCCGACCACTCCGTCAGCGCCACGGATCTGAAGGTGAGTCGGATGATCTCCGACGCCGCGATCGTGACGATGGCGAGGTAGTCACTGCGCAGTCGCAGCGTCGGCACGCCCAACAAGAGTGCCAGCAGCACCGCGGCGAGCAGCCCGATGATGAACGCGAGCCAGACCGGTGCGCCGTACTGGGTGATGGAGATGCCGACCCCGTAGGCGCTGATGGCCATGAAGCCGACCTGTCCGAAGTTGAGCAGGCCGGTGTAGCCGAAGTGGACGTTGAGCCCGACGGCGGCGATGGCGTAGACCGCGGCCTCGCGGGAGAACCCCGCGATGATCGCGTTGCGGAAGATGACTTCCCAGTTCATGTCAACCCACCCGTTCGCTGCGACCGAGGATTCCCTGTGGTCTGACCACGAGGATCAGCACGAGGACGAGCATGGCGGCCGCGTTCTTGAGTTCCGACGGGATGAACAGGGTGGACATCTGGATGAAGATGCCCACCACCAGGCTGCCCACCAGCGCGCCGTAGGCGGTCCCGATCCCGCCCAGGATCATGCCGGCGAAGATCGGCAGCAGGAGTCGGAAGCCCATGATCCAGCTGATGGACTCGCCCACCCCCCACAGGACTCCGCCCAGGGCGGCGAGCCCCGAACCGACCGCCCACACGATCAGGATCACGCGCTGGACGTTGATGCCCGACGACTCGGCGAGGTCGCGGTTGTCCGACACCGCGCGCATCGCCCGGCCGATCCGGGAGCGTTGGAGCATCAGGCCGATCCCCCCCAGCACCAGGATCGACAGGGCGATCGACCAGATGTCCTTGGAGGCCAGCACGATCGGGCCGTAGGAGTTGCCGCGCTGGATGGCGTAGTCGGCGTAGGACCGGGGGTCGCCCTTGAAGAAGTACAGCATCAGGTAGCGCATGAACAGCGACAACCCGATGGTGATGACCAACTGCGAGATCAACCCGATGCCGCGTTTGCGCAGCGGCCGGAAGATCCCCAGGTCCATCAGGGCACCGGCAGCGGCCGTGGCCAGGATCGCGAGGATGGCGCCGACGAGTAGGGGCATCCCGATCGTGACGTTGAAGATGTAGGCGAGGATGGCGCCGAGGGTGATCAGCTCACCGTGTGCGAAGTTGACCAACTGGGTGGTGCCGAACACCAGCGACAGCCCGATGGCCATCATCGCGATCAGCAGGCCGAGCTTGATGCCCTCCACCATCAGTTGCAGGATCAAGCGGACGTCGGTGCCGGTGTTGACGGTCCCGGGGATCGGCCCGTCGCCCAGCGGGAACAGGATCGGGCGCACCTGCCCGGGGTTGATGGGCAGGGTGCGCGAGTTCGTGTCGGGGTCCCGCAACGTCACCCCGTCGGGGAACGTGGCCTGGTCGACCGTGGCGGTGTATTCGCCCTGACCGGGGACCTCGACCACCCAGACGCCCTCGGCATCGGAAACGCTCTCGCCGACGACCGCGCCGTCGGCGTCGGTGACCTCGACCCGGATGCCCTCGATCGGCATCGGTTCGTCGCCCGGGTTGACGAACGTGCCACGGAACCCGACGTCGGGGCCATCGTCCTGGGCGAACCCGGCGGTCGACAGTGTCGTGCCGAAGGCGAGGAGCAGGGCGAAGAGCAACAGCAGCCGACGTCGACCGTCCCGCGTGCCCCCCGTCACGGCGATCGTCGCGGTCTTCATGTTCCTCCGACTGTCCGATTCAGGGCCGTCGGGGAGCCTAGTCTTTCGACTCGGCCCGAGGGGGCCGACCCCGTTCCCGACCACGTGGGAACGAGGTCGGGAAACGAGGTCACGCGAGGGCATCCGGCCGTCGTGAGAGCCGTCCGCGCCCCGTGGGCACGGACCCCCGCGTGCGCTGCGCGTGCGCCGGTGAAGGACGGGCCAACCAACTACCACTATCATAGGTTCCCGTTCGTCAGACCTGGCGAGACAGACGCAAGGAAGAACATGATGAGGAACACACGACTGCGCGCAGTCGCCGTACTCGGCGCGGCGTCGCTGGTCTTCGCCGCCTGTGGCGGCGATGCCGAGGAGCCAGCCGACACCGGGTCCGCGCCCGTCATGGAGTCGACGTCGGAACCGTCGATGTCGGAACCGTCGATGTCGGAACCGTCCATGTCGGAACCGTCCATGTCGGAACCGTCGATGTCGGAACCGTCCATGTCGGAACCGTCCATGTCGGAGTCCATGGCTCCCACCGAGTCCGGCACCGCCGCTGGCGGCGAAGGCGTGCTCGACGGCGTCCGGGGAACACTTCCCTCGGCCGACCTCGGGGATGACTTCCGCAACAGCCTGCTGGAAGTCAACCCAGATCTGACGGACTTCTCCTACTCGGCCGAGACCTACGACGCGATCATCATCGTCGCCCTGGCCACCGCGGTGGCCGACACCGATGACCCGCTGGCCATCGCCGCGGAGATCAACGGCGTGACCAAGGAGGGCGAGGCCTGCACCGACTTCGCCGCCTGCAAGGACCTGGTCGACGCCGGCACCGACATCGACTACGACGGCGAAGGCGGTCCCTACGCCTTCTCCGCCGCGGGTGAACCGACCAAGGCCAGCTTCGCGATCCAGCAGTACGGCGCGGACAACCGCCTCGACGACAGCCTCACCGAGTACCGCGAGGCCGAGATCTCCGAGGCTGACGTGCCCACCGACGTGGCCACGGCCGCGGGCTCCGGCGGCGAGACCGACGGTGTCCTCACGATCGGGACCCTGCTCCCCGAGACCGGTGACCTCGCCTTCCTCGGCCCCCCGGAGTTCGCGGGTGCCGAGCTGGCCGTGCAGGACATCAACGAGGCGGGTGGCGTCCTGGACGCCGACGTCGAGTTGAAGCAGGGTGACTCCGGTGACACCAACACCGACATCGCCAACCAGACGGTCGACGAACTCCTGTCCGCAGGTGTCGACGCCATCATTGGTGCCGCGTCGTCGGGCGTGTCCTTCACCGTGATCGACAAGATCACGGCGGCCAACGTCATCCACTTCTCGCCGGCCAACACCTCGCCGGACTTCACCTCCTACGACGACAAGGGCCTGTACTTCCGGACCGCGCCGTCGGACGTGCTGCAGGGCCGCGTGCTGGCCGACGCGATCCTGGCAGAGGGTGGCGCGAACGTCGTCATCTTCGCCCGCCAGGACCCCTACGGCGAGGGCCTGCTGAACTTCACGCAGACCCCGCTGGAAGAGGCCGGAGCGACCGTCACCCCGATCGTGTACGACCCGTCGGCGACCGAGTTCGCCGCGGAGGTCCAGAAGGCCGTCTCGGCCAGCCCGGACACGATCGTGATCATCGGCTTCGCCGAGACCGAGCAGATCGGCAAGACGCTGATCGAGCAGGGCCTCGGGCCGCAGGACGTCCCGTGGTGGTTCGTGGACGGCAACATCGGCAACTCGATGGGCGCGAACTTCGACCAGTGAGCTGACCACCAGCACCACGACGAGGGCCCCGGGATTCCCGGGGCCCTCGTTGGTGTGGGTCGTCCCGTGCGCGTCGTCGCCCGGGGGGCTCCTCGCGCCCGGGTCTCCCGGACCCCCCACGGCGGCCGCCCCCGGCAAGGCTCGAACCTGGCCCGGCGCATCGACGTCGCGCGGGCGGCCGCACGCTCCCCCCACGGGGGGAACGCCCGGTTCCGACTCGGCCGGGCGTAGGTGGTGGGCCCACGCAGTCTCGACCGTGCTGCACGGGTGGCTCGGATCGTCGGGGCCGATCGGAGCCTGGCGTTACCGTCGGGCATCCCCACACTCGAGGACGACAGCGATGGACGACGCAGCACAGACCGGGTTGACGGTGCCGATCTTCGGGCCGTTGGCGGAGCCGGGGCGGGTGGCCGACCTGGCAGTGCGGGCCGAGGAGGCCGGCTGGGACGGGTTCTTCGTGTGGGACCACGTGGTCTACCGGCACGACCCCGAGGGTCCGCAGGCCGGGGAGCGCGCCGACCTGCCGGTTGCCGACCCGTGGATCACGCTGGCGGCGATCGCGGCGGCCACGGACCGGGTCCGGCTCGGCCCGCTCGTGACCCCGCTCCCCCGCCGCCGCATCCACGTACTGGCACGGGCCACCACCTCGCTGGACCGGCTGTCGGGCGGGCGACTGGTGCTGGGCGTGGGCATCGGCGGCGACGGCTACGGCGAGTTCTCCGACTTCGGCGACGAGGTCGACGCGTCGACCCGCGGGACGATGCTGGACGAGGGACTCGACCTGCTGCGGTCACTGTGGTCGGGCGAGGTCGTCGACCACGACGGCCCGAACGCCCACGCCCGCGACGTCCGGTTCCTCCCGACGCCGGTCCAGGACCCCCATCCGCCGATCTGGGCTGCCGGCCGGTTTCCCAACGCCGCCCCGATGCGCCGGGCCGCCGGGGTCGACGGCTTCTTCCCGATCGACATGGACGGGCCCGACGACCTCACCACCATCCGCGCCGAGGTGGCCGACCGTCGCGGCGACCTAGGCGACCTAGACGGGTGGGACCTGGTCGCGCAGGGACGACCCGGTGACGACGCCCGGCCATGGGTCGCCGCGGGCGCGACCTGGTGGCTGACCACGTTCTCGCCCTGGGGCCTGGACGTCGACGAGGTCACCGCCGTGGTCGACGCGGGCCCGCCTCCCACCGCCTGACCCCAACAAGAAGCCGACGGACAGGAGCGTCCCCCCCCCCAAATAAAGGTAGAGTCTCGACCTCAGGTGGAGGTGGAGGTCGCGTCGGCGGTGGCGATGCGCTGGTCCAGCCACGGCACCAGTTTCGCGCGCTGGCGATCGGTCGTGGCGGTGCGCGGAACGTAGGTGGTCGAGCGCCGTCGGCGGTCGTGCCAGAAGTCGCCGGAGGAGCGCGAGGGCTCGTCGGCGGTCGCCAGCCACACCATCGTGTCGGCGGCCTCCTCGGCCGTGCGCAGGATCGGGCCCATGACCTTGTCGAACAGCGGCAGGCCGGCCGACACGCCGTCGGTCGCCGCCCACCCGGGGTGCATCGCGTGCACGATGGCCCGGCCGAGGTACTCCTCGGCCAGCAGCCCGGCCAGCACGACCTGGGCGCGCTTGGCGCGGGCGTAGGCCGTGGTGCCGGAGTAGTCGTCGTCCATCTCCAACCGCGACACCACCAGCGGCTGGGTGTACATCCCTCCCGACGACATCCACAGCACACGCGCCCCCGGGGACAAGTGGTCCTCGAGTTCTCGGGTCAACAGGTACGGGCCGACCAGGTGTGCGGCCAGGGTCGCCTCGATGCCCTGGGAGGTCTCGTGGCGCTCGGGAGTCAGCGCGCCGGCGTTGTGGACCAGCAGGTCGATGCCGTCGGTCTCGGCCCGCAACCGTGCGGCAAAGGCCCGGACCTGGGCGAGTTCACCGGTGTCGACCGCGTGGGCCACGGTGGCGCCGGCAGCGGCAGCCGCGGCGATCTCGTCGGCAGCCGACCGGGCGCGGTCGTCCGAACGGCTGGTGACCCACACGGTCGCCCCCAGGCGGGCCAGCTCGGCGGCGACCTCGCGGCCGATCCCGCCGGACGACCCGGTGACCACCGCGACCTTCCCGGTCAGGTCGGCGGTCGGGTCGGTCCAGCCCTCGAGGCGGCGCCGCACCAGCGGCCCGATGCGCGAGAAGCCGGGGACGATCGTGGCCTCGAGGAGGCGGTCCAGGATGCGGGCGACGGGCACGGGGGGACCTTGGTTCGACGGGCGCCACGACCGGTTGTCGCGACCGACCCAACGGTATGCCGGACTGGCGGGGCGTCCCGCGGACGAACGGTGGTCAACCCGGCGTGCGCAACCCGTAGACCACGATGCCGAAGGCCGTGGCCACGTTCAGGGATCGTTTGGTGCCGTGCATCGGCAGGCCCACGACCCGGTCGGCCCGGGCGAGGATCGCCGGGTCGATCCCGGACACCTCGTTGCCGACCACCACCACGACGCGCGCCGGCCACGACCCGCCCGGTGGCGGGGCGATCGGCGACTCCGCGCCGAGGCCGGCCTCCAGCGCCCACACCGCCCAACCGGCCGCGGCCAGTGTGTCCACCGCGTCCGGGCCGTGTCGGTGGTGGGTCCACGGCACGACCTGCTGGGCACCCAGGGCGGTCTTGTCGAGCCCGTGGTGGTCACCCGGAGCGGTGATCCCGCACAGGTGCAGGTGCTCCAGGCCGGCGGCGTCGGCGGTGCGGAACATCGCCCCGACGTTGAGGACGCTCCGGACGTTGTCGAGCAGGCCGGCCACGCGCGGGCCCGGCGCGGCGCCGGCCGCCGGTGGGGGCCCGTTCGGGACCGGGTCGCCGGCCGCGGTGGTGGCCCCGCACCGGGGACAGCGGTTGGCGGCGGGGTGGCGCACGGCCGCCGGGAAGCGCAGTCGACATCCCGGGTCCGTGCACTCGCGCATCTCGTGCGACGCCTCCCCGGGGGTCACGGCCGTTCGGCCGCCCCGATCGCCATTCGGGCGACCGTGGTCGGATCGGTCGGCATCGTCGGCTCGGCGGGCGACGGGTCCCGCGCCACCTCACCGGTCTGGACCCGCCACAGGGCCGCGTAGAGGCCGCCGTGGGCCAGCAGGTCCTCGTGGGTCCCACCTTCGACCACCCGACCGGCGTCCAACACGTGGATCCGGTCGGCGTGGCGGACGGTCGACAGTCGGTGGGCGATCACGAGCGTGGTGCGGTCGCGCGACACCCGGGCGAGCGAACGCTGGATCGCGGCCTCGGTCTCGTTGTCGACCGCCGAGGTGGCCTCGTCGAGCACCAGGATGGTCGGGTCGCGCAACAGCGCCCGGGCGATCGACAGGCGTTGGCGTTGCCCGCCGGACAACTTCTGGCCCCGCTCCCCCACGATCGTGTCGAGCCCGTCGGGCATGTCCGCGATGAACTCGGTGGCCTCGGCCAGCCCGGCCGCGTGCCAGATCGCGTCGTCGTCGGCATCGGGCGCGCCGTAGGCGATGTTGTCGCGCACCGTGCCGTGGAAGAGGAAGACGTCCTGGCTGACCAGCCCGATCGCGCCCCGCAGGCTCTCGAAGGTCAGCTCACGCACGTCCACCCCGTCGACCGTCACGGCACCCGACTCGACCTCGTACAGCCGCATCAGCACCTTCACGACGGTCGACTTGCCGGCACCGGTCGCCCCGACGATGGCGTGGGTCTCGCCTGCCGGGACGTCGAGGTCGAGGCCCCGCAGGACCGACGTGCCCCGGCCGTAGGCGAAACCGACGTCGTCGAAGCGGATCGACCCCGACGGCGGGCCGGGGGCTGCGGCGGGCAGGACGCGCGGCCCGGCGATGATGGTGGGCGCCACACCCAGCAGGTCCAGCAGGCGGCGCACGGATGCCATCGCGCGCTGGTAGTCGTCAAAGACTTCACCCAGGCGTGTCAGTGGCCACAGCAGGCGTTGGGTCAGGAACACCAGCACCGAGTACGTGCCCACCGCCAGCAACCCGTCCAGCACCTGGACCCCACCGAGATACAGCGTGGCGACGAACCCGGACAGGATCGCGATCCGGATCATCGGCACGAACGCACTGGACAACTGGATCGCCCCGCGGTTGACCTGGCGGTAGTCGTCCGACGCCGCCGCGACCCGGTCGGCC
>JBBSMS010000025.1:0-30031 GCA_038233055.1 Nitriliruptorales bacterium | reverse complement strand
GACTACGGATCAGGCGGCCGGGGGTTCGAATCCCTCCCAGCGCGCAACGCCCTATCCGGCCTTAATCGGCCGGATTTCGGGTATTCGGAGGTTTGTTTTGGGGCCGGGACGCCTGACTCTGCGGTACATGCCGGGTACACGTGTTTCGGACGATCTCGCGTCGCGTTCGCCATGTGGTACGGCACCGCGACCAGTGGTCGTGTAGTAGGCGTAGAACCCGGCGTCGTCGAACAACCCGTTGCACTGGTCAAGGTCGCCGGTGCCCTCGACGTATTCGTGCGCGTCCCAGGTGGAGGGGGCGAACAGCGACTCGTCCGTCAGCGCCCAACTGGAGTCGAGTTCCGACTGGCCGGCGTAGATCGGGAAGCCGTCGAACGCCAAGCCGAACAGCAGCAGCCCGTCGTCTGCTGCCTCGGGTGTGTGCAGGCAGGCGGTGCCGTCGTCGGTGCCGTGGGTGTGGTAGTGAAATCCGGTGGGGCCGTTGTGGCTTCCACACCACCCTCGAGACTGACCAGATCCCCGCCCGTTCCTTCCGTCGGTCCGTAGATGGGGATGCCGTTGGTGGCCACCGCGATCGGACCCAGCAGCGCGACGGCGGTCAGCTCGTCGGCGATGACCGGTTCAGCCGGGATCTTGAACGTGTAGTCCCCTCATTGGGCGACCCCGGCGACGTCTCCACATGGGGGAAGTCGGGGATGCCGTTGGACGTGACCGTCACGGCGTCGCCGTCGCAGATGGCAGTGGCGACCGGGTCGGCCAGATCGGTGTTGACGGAACCACGCGTTCCGAATGCCGCTGCGACCTCGTCACATGCGAACCTCGAGGAACCGGAGTCGGCAGTCTCGCTGTCGCCGTTGCTGGGCTGCGGGTCGACGACCCGGCCTCGACGTCGGGTGTGGTCGCACACGCGGTCAAGACGAACACTGCGCTGACAAGTCCTGCAGCGAGTCGAGCGGTGCGTGTGGTTGAGCGGCCATGAGTGACCTCGAATTCGGTTGCGTCCTCGGAGTGAAGCCGTGCGACCTGTGAAGTGTCCGGGAACCGCAGCTTGAGAGTTGGGCTCCCCACTCGCAGTGGTGCGACACGATGGCTGCATGAAGACTTCAGGCTGCCCGGCTCGTGTCGCACGCCGTCCGATACCCGTGCGACGCTCGATCGTCGCTTCCCGTGTCGCGTGAGCAGCCCCCAGCGCTGGCTCGTCGGTGTGGCATGATGTCGGGCGCCGCAACGGATTCGGGACCAACGTGAAGGATGAAGCACAGAGCTGGCACCAGGGGTTGATGGCCGAGTGGTGGGCGCACTTCAACGATGACTTCCGCGATCACGAGCTGGACTACTACAGGAACGCGGTTGCCGCCTCAGGTGACCCGGTGCTCGACGCCGGGTGCGGGTCGGGGCGTCTGCTCGTGCCGCTTGCGCTCGACGGCCACGATGTGGACGGTTGCGACGTCTCGGCGGACATGATCGACGTCTGTCGGTCCAAGGCGGGTGCCGCGGGACTCTCGCCACGACTGGAGGTCCAGGCGCTCGACGAGCTGGACATGAAGAGGCAGTACCGGACGATCATCGTGGTGGGAACGTTTGGCCTCGGGAGCACCCGCGCGCGTGACGCGGAGGCGCTGCGTCGCGTGTACGAGCACCTTGAACCGGGAGGCAGGCTGGTTCTGGACATCGAGGTGCCGTGGAGTGATCCGGAGGTGTGGGCCTACTGGCCCACGGTCGGTGCGAGCTCCTTGCCGGAACCCCCTGCCAAAGGGGGCCGGCGCCGTCGAGCGCCTTCCGGCGCCGAGTACGTGCTGTCCAATCGCGACGTCGCATGCGATCCGATGGAACAACGCGTGACGTGGGAGGCCCACATCGAACGGTGGCGGGGCGACGTGCTCGAAGCCAGCGAGGACCGACGGCTGGACGCTGGGTTCTACTTCCCGGCCGAGGTGCTCCTGCTTCTCGAGCGCGCAGGCTTCGTCGACGTCGAGACCCACGGCGAGCACGAGGTTCGGCGCCCCGTGAGGACCGATGAATTCGTCGTGTTCGTCGCCACGCGCTGAGGTCGTGCCGGTCAGTTTGCCGACGCCTCGATCGGGTCGACGTTGCGCGCACGGGGACGGGTGGGCGCGTCACACCCGTACCCGAGGCTTGGCCGGCATCATCGGTCCATGATGAACGGACGTCCAGATGTCCAACGACCAGGACACGGCGCACACGCTGCAGACCACCGCCCAGTTCAGTCAGACGTTTCGGGTCGACTTGGGTACACGGAGGATGCACGCCGACGACCGGAAGCGGGTGGTAGCCACCGGTAACGTCTGACCCGCCCATGGACGTTTGCCCTGCTCAGGGCGTCTTTCGACTGTCCCGTGCCACAGGTCGCCACCGGCCGGATCCGACTACGTATCATCCGGCCGGGGGTTCGAATCCCTCCCAGCGCGCAACGCGAATCCGGCCCCCGCGGCCGGATTCGCCGTTGTCGGGGTTCGTGCCGTCCGCGACGGGTCACCCAGCGGGAAGTCCATCTTGTCGATGGGTTTGGTACTCCGCCCCAAATCGAGCACATCGAGGGGTTGTGCTGACATACTCGCACCACGATGACGGCATCGCGCTGCCGCAAGGAACCCGACGTCCAGGAACGCATGAACGGCGCCATCATCAACAGGTACGACGACGGTACGCATCAGCAGATCGCTGATCGATGATTCGGAGACGAGCACTGACCATCCCCGACCGGGTCCGGCGTCTTCGGGTCCCCGTTCTGCCGTGGTGGGGTGGTCTGGCCGTCGGCCTCACCGCGTTCGCGTTGGCGGCGTGGCTGGTGGCCGATCCCGTCGACCTCGCCACGCGTCTTCGGGTGGTGTTCGGTGCGGCGTTGGTCGTGTCGGCTCTTCGCGATCCTTTGGCCATGGACGCCCGTCCTCGCGCCGGCATGGCGTTGGCCGCGGGGGTCTGGCAACTGGCCGTCGGCATCCTGGCGCTGGCTTGGCCGGGAATGACGGTACGGACCATCGTCGTGTTGCTGGGCCTGTCGTTGCTGGTCGGTGGCCTGGTCGAGCTCGGCGTCGCCGTCGTCATGCGCGGCGACGAACGGTTCCTGCTCGGGGCCGGGGGCGTGACGGATGGACTCCTTGGGGTCACGGCCCTTGCGTGGCCGACCGCCACGGTGTTCGTCGCGGTCGCGATCCTCATCGGCTGGCTTGTGCTGTTCGGCGTGCGCGAGGTCATCCTGGCCTGGCGACGTCGGGCTGGGTCCAACGAGCTCGGAAGCAGCCGACCGCTTGTCCTGCCCGGGTGGATCCGAGTCGTGGGCTCGTTGGTGGCCCTGGGGCTCGCAACGGGGGCTGCCGCGATCTCCGTGTCCGTCACTGGCGCGCAACCCGACGAGCCGGGCCAGTTCTACGACACCCCGGCGGGCACGCTCGGCGCACCCGGGACACTGCTGAGATCCGAGCCCGTCGACCCCTTCGTCGGTGATGCCACCGCCCAGCGCATCCTGTACACGACCACGGACGATCGTGGCCGTCCTGCGACAGCGGTCGGGATCGTCGTGATCCCCGAAGGAGCACCACCGCCCAACGGTCGTCCGATCGTGGCGGTTGCTCACGGAACGTCCGGGATCGCGCGTCGTTGCGCTCCCTCGCTGCTGGGGTCCGACTACGCGCCGTTCATCCCCGGTCTCGAGCCATTCCTGGCGCAAGGGTGGATCGTCGTCGCCACCGACTACGTCGGATTGGGCACGGACGGGACCGTGGCCTACCTCGTCGGCGCCGCCGAGGCCGTGGCCGTGCTCGACAGCATCCGTGCCGTCCAGGGCGATCCCGATGCACATGCCAGTCGGTCCGCTGCGGTCTGGGGAGAGTCGCAAGGTGGCCACGCCGCACTGTTCGCAGGCCAACGTGTGGCCGCCTACGCGCCTGACATCGACTTGGTCGGCGTGGCCGTGGCAGCACCGGCCACCGATCTCGCCGAGTTGTTCCGCGCCAATGCCGGGACGACCTTCGGTGACATCCTGGCGGCCTATGCGCTGGCCTCCTGGACCAACGTGTACGACGGGGCCGAGCTCGATGACATCGTGGTCCCCGAGGCTCGGGTGGTGGTCGACCGGGTCGCTTCGTTGTGCATCGGTCCCGGCAAGCAGACCATCGCCTTGCTGCCCGAAGCCGAACTCCTCAAACTCGACTTCCTGGGCGCACAACCATGGGAGCAGCAGCCTTGGCGTCGTCTCCTGGCCGAGAACACTCCCGGTCGCGCTCCCACCCCCGCACCGATCATGATTGCCCAGGGGCTTGCGGATCCCTTGGTGCTGCCTTCCGTTCAGCGGCAGTTCGTGCGGGGCCTGTGTGACATCGACCAGACCGTCGACTATCGCGAATACGACGGCGTGGGCCATCTCGACGCTGGTGCCGCCGCCGCTCCCGACGTCACCCGCTGGCTGGCCGAACGCTTCGAGGGCGCTCCAAGCGTGGACACCTGCTGAGCCATGGGCGACCGCTCTCCGCGTGGTCACGAGCCGCCGCCTACGCTGCGGTCGATGTCGACCCCGATCCATGACCAGCCCTGGCGCGAGCGCACGCGACGGGTGATCTTCGAGGCGGACACGCCGGCTGGCAAGGCGTTCGACGTCGTGCTGCTCGTGCTCATCGTCGGCAGTGTGCTGCTCGTCATGGTCGAGAGCGTCCGAGACGTGCAGGCGCGCAACGCGGGCGTGCTTTCGATCCTGGAGTGGGTCGTCACCATCGCCTTCACGGTGGAGTACGTGGCCCGGCTGGCCACGGCCGAACGTCCCATCCGGTACGCGCGCAGCTTCTTCGGCGTCATCGACCTGCTGGCGCTCCTGCCGGTCTACCTCGAGGTGATCGCGCCGGGCTCGGGCGCGCAATCGCTGCTGGTGGTGCGGTCCCTGCGCCTGCTGCGGGTGTTCCGCGTGTTCAAGATGGCCCAGTTCCTGCGGGAAGCGAACCTGTTGCTGGTTGCGTTTCGATCGAGCACGCGCAAGATCCTGGTGTTCCTGCTGACCGTGCTGCTGATCAACGTGATCGTCGGCTCCACGATGTACGTCATCGAGGGAGCCGCCAACGGCTTCGACAGCATGTTCCGGGGTGTCTACTGGTCGATCGTCACGATGAGCACGGTCGGGTTCGGCGACATCGCGCCCCAGACCGCCGTCGGGCAGGTCCTGGCGGCCGCGCTGATGATCGTCGGCTACAGCGTCATCGCCGTCCCGACCGGGATCGTGTCGGCCGACGTGGTCAACGCACGTCGTGACCAGCGTGAGGCGCGCTCGTGTGCAACCTGTGGCCTCGCCGACCACAGTCCGGAGGCCGAGTTCTGCCAGCGCTGTGGTGCCGCCCTGCCTGACCGCGGCTGATCCCCGCGGGGAGGTCGACCCGGCGAGTCGGCGGTGGAAAGGACCGCGCCCCTGGTGCCGATGTCGTCCAGGTCGTCCAGGTCGTCGAGGTCGTCGAGGTCGTCCGTGGTCGTCGTCCCGGTCAGGACCCCCTGCAGGAGTTTGAGCCGAACCGGCGGCCGTTCGTCGGCGATTGCGGCAGTTCCATAGGCTGCCGGCCGTCGACCAGTGGATCCGGAGGCGCCGATGGTGAGCGAACGGGCGGTCGGGATCGTTGGGGGAGGGATCGTCGGGCTCGCGGTCGCGCGGGAACTGACCCGCCGGTACCCGGGACGCGAGGTGGTGGTCTTCGAGAAGGAGGACCGGCTGGCCTCGCACCAGACCGGCCACAACTCCGGGGTCGTGCATGCCGGCATCTACTACGCGCCGGGCAGCCTGAAGGCCCAGTTGTGCATGCGCGGTCGGGAGTTGCTGCGCGACTACTGCGCCGAGCACGGGCTCGCGTACGAGCAGTGCGGGAAGCTGGTCGTGGCGCTCGACGAGTCTGAACGGGGCCGGCTCGACGAGCTCGAGCGCCGCTCCCGGGACAACGGGGTCCCCGGCCTGCGACGCGTGGACGGCGACGGGATCCGCGACGTCGAACCGCACGCCCGGGGCCTGTCCGCGCTGCACTCGCCCGAGACCGCGATCACCGACTTCGTCGCCGTCGCCGAGCAGGTGGCCGCCGACGTGGTGGCTTCCGGGGGCCGGGTGCTGACGTCCACCCCCGTGCTCGGGATCCGTCGTCGGGGCGGGCTCGTCGAGGTGCGCGCGGGTGCTCACGTGCACCGGCTGGATCGGCTGGTGATCTGTGCCGGCCTGCAGGCCGATCGGGTCGCCGGGATGGTCGACTCCGCGCAGGACGGACCCCGCATCATCCCGTTCCGGGGCGAGTACCTGGCGGTGTCGGCGGCCAAGCGAGACCTGGTGCGGGGGATGGTCTACCCGGTTCCGGATCCCCGCTACCCGTTCCTGGGGGTGCACTTCACCCGACGGGTCACCGGCGACCTCGAGGTCGGTCCGAACGCCGTGCTGGCGTTGCAGCGCGAGGGCTATCACCGCGCCGACGTCGACCGCGCCGACGTGGCCAGCATCGCGTCGTGGCCCGGCTTCTGGCACCTGGCACGACGACACTGGCGCACGGGTGTCACCGAGGCGTGGGGCTCGGTGTCCACGACCGCCTACATGCGGGCGGCCAGCCGCTACGTCCCCGCGATCGGGCCTGACGACGTGGTCCGGTCGCGGGCCGGTGTGCGCGCCCAGGCGGTCGACCGGGACGGGTCGATGGTCGACGACTTCCGGATCGCCGCCGAGGACGGCATCGTCAGCGTGCGCAACGCCCCGTCCCCGGCGGCCACGTCCAGCCTCGCCATCGCGGAGTACGTCGTGGACCGCGTGCCGGTGGTCGCCTGACCTCGTGCCCGAACGGGCCACCGCGCGGGAGTTCGTTCGGGGTCAGCGTCCGGTGCTGCGGCGTACCTGGGCGAGGGTGGCCCCACGCCATCCTCCACGCGCAGTTCCTCCACGTCCCGGTCGATGTCGAGGTGGACCACGCCCGGGTCGTCGACTGCCCCTGCGGGCACGTCCAGCGAGGTGATCGGGCGGCCGTCGGCGTGCACGTCGACCCGGTCCAGTCCCGCCGTCTCCACGCGCAGCGTCGGCGCCTGCCAGGCGATCGACATGGCCGTGGCGGGCTCGGCGTCCAGCAGCCGTGCGCAGTAGGCGAGGAAGTCCGCGTTGCCGTCCAGCAGATCCCGACGGGTCATGCTGCGACGGCGGTGCCCCGTGACACCGACGTCCTCGATGGGGGCGCCGTCGGAGGGCCCGATCCGGGTGGCCCGCCGCGCCGACAGGGTGAGCCCGACGCCCTCCGGCAGCGGCGGCAGCGCGTGCGCCGTGCCGGCCAGCACCGAGCGCAGGACGTCGGTGTTCCACACGTTCGCCCCGCCCGCACCGGTGGCGTCGCCGATGGCCACGATCGTGCCGATGTGGTTGTCGGCTACGCCGGCCGCGAACAGGTCGGCCGCCGAGTAGGTCGTGGCGTCCACCGCCGTGACGACTGGTCCGCCGTAGATCTGGCCGATGTCGTTGCAGCGGCCCACCGGCGTGATCGGGACCGCCTGCGAGTAGAGTTCGCCGGTGCCGATGGCGCCGGTGAGGCTGCGCTGCCACGGTCCCAGCAACCCGCGGTTCTGGCGCGCGGCCGCGATCTGGCGGGTCAGGTCGGTGGCCAGCAGCGAGAACCGGGTCGGCTCGACATGGTGGGGCGTGAACAGTTGCAGCAACCGCTCGGCGGCCCAGATCAGCCCACCCGGGTTGCCGCGCAGGTCCACGACCAGCCCGTCCTGGGGCAGTTTCCCGAGCAGTTCGACGACCTCGTGCACGAAGCCGATGTCGTCGGCGAGGTCGAAGCTCCACAGCCGCAGGTGGCCGATCTCGCGGCCGTCGACCGTGACCGTCCGCGCCGAGACGTTGTCCTGGAAGCGGCCCGAGATCCAGCCCTCACCGGGGTCGCCGGTGACACTGCCGCGCCGCAGGTCGGCGCGCTCGGTCCGCCACAGCGAATCGTTGAAGGTCAACTTCTTGGCGCGGCGCACGATCGCCCGCTCGGGGTGCACGGCCGTCGCCAGCGCGGCCGCGGTGGTCGGATGGGCCTCGTCCGGTGGGCGGCCGGGGTCCACGAACCGCCACTCGAGCCGCACCTCGCCTTCCTGGCCGTCCTCGGTGGTGAAGCCCAGCACCATCCACTGCTCGTCCGGTGGCGGTCCCAGTCGCAAGGGCCGGAACGTCAGCGTGTCCAGCGCGCGTGCGAGCCCGGAGTCCGGCCGACCGCCGCGCTCGCGTTCGGCGTGTCGGCGCACCGCGACGTGAGGCGGGCCCTCGTCGGCCTGGTCGTGGGTACGCATCCCGGTCCCGCTCATCGGTCGTCCTCCCGATCGAACAGTTCGTCGAGGCCGCCCAGCACGCCCTGGTGGAACCCGTGCGCGTCCAGGTCCCGGAACCACGTCCGGTCATGGACCAGGGTCGGCAGTGGCGGTGCGTCGAAGGCGGTCCCCGGCGGGGGCGGGCCGGCGACGGCCTCGGGACCACCCGGCATGTCCGGTTCGAGCACCAGCGGTGGGCGGCGAGGGCCGACCGACGGTCCCGCGCCGGCATGGTCGAAGCGCCCCTGCACCAGCGCGGTCTCCACCTCCAGGCCGTGCTCGATCGCGGCCACCGGGTCGGACTGCACCGCCCGCAGCCGGGCCAGCACGGACCGCCAGGTCCAGGTCCGGGTCGGGTCGGCCGGGTCGCGCAGCGGCACGTGACGGGTGACGGCGCCGATGCGCACTGCCGTCGTGCGGGTCTCGCCGGCCGCACGCATCAAGGTCCGCTCGCCGTACACGGCGCGACCGTCCATGACAACCAGGCGCACGTCACGTTCGGTGGCCCGCACCAGGTTCTCCCACGGATCGTCGTGGCGGTTGACGACCACCACCGCGTCGGCCAGCCGGCCCGGTTCGAGTCGGCCCGGTCCGACCCCCCGCCATGCCCGCGCGAGCACGTCCCCGGGGTTGGCCGTCGCCATCAGCCCGAGGTCCTGTGCCGACAGGTCCAGGCCCGCCCGTTCGACGACGCGGCGGGCCACCTTCAGTTCGCCCAGCAGGTGCTTGCTCCCCGACGGGCCCCAGTCCGAACCCAGGCACATCGTGATGCCGTGGCGACGGGCGGCGACGACGTCGGTCGTCGTCCCGTACAGCCACAGGTTCGACAACGGCGACCACACGATGGCGCCGGGCGAGTCCTCGCCCGCCAGTTCGGCGTGGACGCGCCACTGGCGCAACTCCGCGTCGCCCACGGCTGCACAGTGGATCGCCACCAAGCGCTGGCGCAGCACGCCGGCGGTCGCGGCCTCGGCGAACTCGCGGGCCGCGAGGCTGCCGGGCTGGCCCTCGGAGAGGTGGTAGACCAGCGTGTGGCCGTCGTCGAGCAACGACCGGCGCTGGTCCAGTTCGGCGGCCGACAGGTTGACCACGCTGGTGCGGACCAGGTCGCGTTCGAGGTCGTCGTCGGTGTTGCGGACCAGGCGGTTCGCGGGGGTTCCGCGCGCAGCCGGCCATCCCTGGATGGAGGTGGTCCCGCCGGCCAGCGCACGGACCTGGGCGTAGGCCAGCAGTTCTTCGGGGGCGCCCTTGAGGTAGGCGTAGGCGGGCCAGGTCACGTTCGGCTTGTAGCTGTCCGCGCCGGGCCACAAGTCGCGGTGCAACCACGGGCTCGTGCGGGTCGGTTCGTGCCACAGCGGCAGCGTCGCGAACCCCAGGTGGCTGTGCAGGTCGGTCAGGCCCGGGTAGACGTAGGCGTCGCCGACGTCGACCTGGGTGACGTCGTCGGGTGCCGGCCACCGGCGCTGCGTGACCGTGTCGATGACCGCGAGTTCGCCCGTGAACGGGTTGCCGGCGGCGCCGTCGGGCAGGGTCGTGAACCGCACGCGGCCCACCACGTCGCGGTCTGGCGCATCGACGGTGGCCGAGACCAGTCGACCCTGCAGTTCCAGCACGTCGCTCACGGGTCGTCCTGGAGGGCCGCGATCGCCGCGGCCTCCGAGGTCGACAGCGGCGGGGGATCCAGGTCGGCTGCCCACCCCGGCATCGACACCTTGTAGTAGTCGAAGGAGTCCGCGCTGCCCCGTCGGGCCCGCTGGGCCCGGTCGCCGCTGGTCGCCTGCCACCACAACGTCCCGAACGGCAGGTCGTGGCGCGCGACCGGTTCGCGCTGGCCGTCCCAGGCGAAGGTCGGGGTGACGTCGTGGCGGTAGTCGAGGTCGCGCAGGGACGTGAGCCCGTCGCGCCAACTGGCGGCGCTGCCGGACTCGGAACGAGCCCGCAGTTCAAGGGTCGCCACGCCCGTGGGCACGACGTGGGGGAGCAGTTGGCGGGCCATCGGTCCGACCGCCACGACGACGTCCGGGTCGATCCGCCGCACGAACTCGGCATGCAGGTCGCGGACCTCGGCGGTGTCCACGACCGCCCGGACCGTCGCGGCCGGTTCGTCCAGCGTGTCCACGGGCAGGACCCGCACGATCCCGTAGGACTGCGTGCAACCCGCGGCGGTCAGCCAAGCCTGCAACCGCTGGCCGGCGTCACCGGTCAGCGCACGACCCGTGAACAGGTCGTCGTGGTCCTGCTGGTCTGCCAGCACCAACAGCCCGGGGCGGTCCAGCCGTCCTCGGTGGGTGGGTCCCCGACCGAACGACGGATGCGCACGCAGTCCCAGCCCGGCGAAGTCCGGCCACGGATGGTCGGGGTCGCCGCCCTGCAGCAGCCGGGCGAGCGCCGGGTCGGGACCACGGTCGAACCCGGCGTACTCGGCGCGTGGCGGCTCCCATGCGAGGTCCCCGCCCGGCACCACCCCGTCGTCATTGCCGGTCGGGTCCCCGTCGTAGGCCACCGAGTGACCCTGGTTGTTGTACGTGCCGTCGGCCGAGAACACCTGGATCGCCCGTTGCTGGTCGCGGCGGTTCGACGACGTCCCGCCGCGGCCGAGTCGCCAGGCGGCCCCGTACGGCAGGTCCCGGAACGGGATCGGCGCGGCCCGGTACACGAACTCGCCGGGGGGCCGGCGCTCGCCGTCGTCGTCGACGGGCAGCCAGTCATGGTCGTCGTCCGCCCAGGCATGCACCTGCGTGATCGCGTCCATGAAGCTCGCCTTGATCGTGGACGTCCCCCCGAACGCCCCGCCACCGGGATGCAGCACGCCGACCACCCGCAGACCCGGCGAGACCACCGACGCGTCGGCCTGGTCGAGGTCTTCGGGGTCGGCGCTGCCGCCGTGGGACTCGACCCAGGTGGCCAGTGACTCCTTCGCTGCCCGACCCACGGCGATGACCAGGTGCAGGTCGGACCGGTCGACGAGGTAGTCCCACAACTCGTGGCGGTGGGCCACGATCGGGGAGTCGAGGTGCTGGGCCAGCGGCCGGAGGTCGTCGTCGTACTGTCCGAAGATGGGATAGACGAAGGTGTTCATGAACAGGTACGAGCGCGTGATCCCGAGGTGGGCCAGCAGGTGCTGCATCCGCGCGCCCGTCCCCCCGACGAACGCCCGGTGGCCCAGCGACTCGTCCTGGGCACCCTCCTGGCCGACCACCAGTACTCGTGCCTGGCCGTCCCACAGCCGGCCGCGATAGAACATGGGTCCCTGGTGCCAGCGGAACAGTTCGGAGCCGGAGGCCGCGACCCCCAGGCCCCGGTGGTTCGGCGTCTCGGCGAACAGCCGCGGCCAGCGCCGGTTCCGCGGCGGCCCCGGGTCGTACTCCCACGGCGCTCCGCGCCCGTCCCACAGGTCCTCATCCACGACCGCCCCCTCCGTTCCCGGACCCACCGATCATCGGTCGTCCGGGGAACGGGAGCAAGTACCTCGAGCCGGTGATACCCGCCGGTGGCGCGGTTGTCCGCGACCGTCGGAGCCCGAGCCGGCCGACCTGGTGTCCCGGGACAACTGGCGCGCGTCGCCGGGACGGCCATCAGCCGGGGAACGTGCCAGCCCGGCCGAGCAGGGCCGGAGCCTCGTCCTCGCCCAGCCGCTCGGTGATCCATGCGGCCGGTGCGGTCAACGCCTCCACGTCCAGCCCGGTGGCGAACCCGGACCGGGACAGGGCATACACCAGGTCCTCGGTGGCGATGTTGCCGGTCGCGGCGGGCGCGAACGGGCAGCCCCCGAAGCCACCGCTGGAGGCATCGAGTGCCGCGACCCCGGACTCGGCGGCCGCAACGGCGTTGGCATAGCCGGTGTTGCGGGTGTTGTGGAAGTGCGCGCGCAGGGCCACATCGCTGCGTTCCCGGACCGCGTCGACCAGGCGTCGGACGTCGGCCGGGACCCCGACGCCGATCGTGTCCGCCAGCGCCAGCTCGTCCGGCTCGGCCTCCAGCACGGGGTCGACGACACGCAGGACGTCGTCGGTCGTGACCTCGCCCTCGAACGGGCACCCGAAGGCGGCCGACACCGTCACCGTCGTCCTCAGCCCGGCCTGCCGGGCACGGACCAGCATCCGGCGCGTGGCGGCCACGACGTCGGCGATGCCCGCGCCCTGGTTGCGACGGGAGAACTCCTCGGTGGTGATGACGACGAGGTTGACTTCGTCGACGTCGGCCGCGATGGCGCGATCGAGGCCGCGCTCGTTGAGGACCAGGCCGATGTGGGACACCGACGACCCGTCGTCGGCGGTCCGTGGGACGCCTGCCATGACAGCTTCGGCTCCGGCCATCTGGGGAACACGGCCCGGATGGACGAAGCTCACCGTCTCGACCCGGCGGATGCCGCTCGCCACGAGCTGTTCGACGAAGGCCACGCGCGTGGCGGGATCCAGGATCTCGGCCTCGTTCTGCAGCCCGTCGCGCGGCCCGACCTCCACGATCTCGATGGCATCCATGCTGGTCGCCTCTCTCAGGACAGATTGCATGCAACATATCGAGCAAGCCGCCACGGATCACCAGATGTGTTGCCAGTGTCGACATTGGATTGGCATGACTGCATGCAGATCAGGCATCGGAGGATCCGCCACGTGGCGTGCCCGGCGATGGCTCGACCGACGAGTAGACCGGTCAGGTCGCCGGCGCCGGGTTCGCGCCTCGCAGCAGTCTGGCCATCAACGCGACGACGGCGTCATCGATGTCGGCACGCGGCCGGTCGCCGACGATGTCGGTGAGGTCCGAGCCGGCATGCAGAGACGCCAGCCCGTGGACCAGCGACCAGGCGAGGAGCACCAGGATGGGCACGTCGCTCCGTCACGGCAAGGTCGCCGGTGGACGCACCGGCGAGGGCTGCCAACTGATCGAGGGTTCCTCGTGCCGCCCGTGACAACTCGTCGTCGTCGGGGTCGAGCAGGTCGTCGCGGAACATGACGGCGAAGTGGGCGGGATGGTCCTGTGCGAAGCGGAGAGCCGCGTCCGGCCGCCGTCGACAGGCCGACGGGATCGGGAGTCGCCGGTTCGGCGTGTTTGGATCCAGAGCCCTGGCCCGGGGGTCCTGCCTCGCCCTGCGTCTGCTCCAGTTCCCGGGTGATGGCGGCTTCGAGCATGCGATGGCCGTCGGCCGCGACCGCGGTGAACAGGGCCCTGCTTGGCGGCGAAGTGGTTCTTGGGTGCGGCATGCCTGACGCCGACGTCACGGGCGATCGCCCGCAGGCTTATCTGGGACGGACCCGCCCTGGCGATGGCGTCCACGGCTGCGGTCAGCAGCCGACGGTCGCCGACACCGGGGGTGCGGGCAAGCACCGCGGCGGCAACGGCGTCGACGTGGCGTACCGGTTCCTCAACGACGGCGAGATCGCCATCCACGACGACCGCTGGCTGACCTATCCGTGGGGTGTGCTCGGTGGCGAACCGGGCGCGCGCGGGAGCAAGTGGCTCGAACGCGCCGACGGCACCCGCGAGGTGTTGCCCAGCAAGTGCCACGACGTGCCGGTCAAGAAGGGTGACTTGCTGCACTTCGTGACCTGGGGCGGTGGAGGCTGGGGCGATCCGCTCGAACGCGACCCGGACCTGGTCGGGCTGGAGGTGCTGCAGGGGCTGGTCACCGTCGACGGGGCCCGTCGCTACGGCGTGGTCTCCGACGAGGAGGGTTCGGTCGACGCGGACGCGACGGCGACCATGCGTGATGACTTGCGGGCCGACCGGGACGACGAGTTGCCGGTCTTCGACATGGGGCCGCCCATGGAGGAGATCCTCGCCAACGCCATGGAGGAGACGGGACTGCCCGCGCCGAAGCCGCCGGTGCCCGCCCCGTGAGCCACGCCCGCCAGGACTCGGGCCATGGGAGCGGGCATGACCGGTCGGGATGGGACACCACGCTCACCCCGGGCCGGTGTCCGGCGCTGCTGCTGGTCGACATGGTCCGGGCCTACTTCGACGACGGTGGCGTGTTCGAACTGCCGTCGCGCTCGTCACTGGAGGCCGCTGGCCGGCTGCTGGCCGCGGCGCGTGAGGTCGGCGTCCCCGTCGTCCACTCCGGTGTGAGGTTCCGGCCCGACGGGTCCGACGGGGGCGTGTTCTTCCGCAAGGTCGGTGGCCTGCGTCACTTCGCCTACGAAGGCGATCCCGACCCGCACGGTCCGACCGCGTGGTGTCCCGAGGTCGCGCCGCGGTCCGGTGAGGTCACGGTCGTCAAGCAGATGCCCAGCGCCTTCTTCGGTACCTCGCTGGCCGGCACGCTGACCGCCAGGGGCGTCGACACGGTCGTGGTCGGAGGTGTGTCGACGTCCGGGTGCGTGCGGGCTTCGGTGGTCGATGCGATGTCCCACGGCTTCGTCCCACTGGTGGTTGCCGATGCCTGTGGCGACCGCACCGCCGCGATCCACGACGCCAACCTCGCCGACCTCCGGTCCAAGTACGCCGAGGTCGTCGACGAATCGACCGCGATCGCACCTGCGTTCCATCGTCACCGACGATGGAACCGGCTAGCGGATCGGCCGCGCCGTTGCGCCTGTCGGGGCACGGGTCGTGCGCCGGTGTGGGGGCGGCGTGGTGGGTTCAGTCGCCACGCGTCTCGGTGGTGGTGAACATGGCCGTGATGACCTCCTGGGCGGCGGGTGGGCCAGTCACATGGAGGTCGAGGTGGGTGGCGGTGATGTGCAGGGCGAAGGTGAAGAAGCCGCAGCAGTCGTGTTCGGCGGCGGCCAGGGTGACCAGCGCGGTGGCCACGTCGGCGTCGAATTCGAACCGGACGACGGCCCCGTCGGGACGCGGGAAACGGTCGGCGGCCCGGTCCATCAGGTGCTCCCAATCGGCCAACCGTGCGGGCAGGCGAGATGGCTCCAACGTGCAGGCCACCTGATCGGGCTGGGTGGAGGCGACGGGCGGCGACATCGTCGACGCCCCATCATCGTGCGCGGCGTCCGCCAGGCAGATGCATGCACCGTCGACGCATGGCCCGTCGTGGGGGTGCCCGTTCAACTGGGCACCGGCCTGCTGGAGTTCGTCGGCCAACTCCGTGAGCTCGGCGATGCGGCGTCGGGTGTCGGCCAACCGGACCGCGACCTTGTCGGCGAGGCGGTCTGCCACGGGTGCGCAGCGGTCGTGTTCCCACACCGTCACCAGTTCGACCATGTCGTTGACACCCAGCCCCAGGGCTCGCGTCCGGGCCACGAACGCCAGCCGGTCGAGGTCACGTTCGCCGTAGGTCCGGTAGCCGCCAGACGTACGGGCGGGAGGCGGGACCACGCCGCGGTCCTCGTAGTAGCGGATCGTGCTGGAGGCCAGCCCCGACAGGTCGGCGGCCTCGGCGATGCGGTGGCCCATCGTGGCGTCCTCGTTCGTCGGCGTGATGACCGTAGACCTTCAAGCGGCGTCAAGGTCAACCCCGACCTGCGACTCGGTGACGGAACGGTCCAGCGCCTGTGGGGCGAGCCGGACCAGGCGGAACACGGCGGGCCACCACCGTGGTCCCGGTGACGGTGTCGGGCAGGGCTGGCTGTCCCTCGGCCTCGAAGGTCGCCGGGTGGTCGGGGTGTGACCGCGGCTGCCTCGGCACGCCGTCGAAGTCGGCTGGTTGCGCCTGCCAGACCAGACACTTCGGGGCACCGATCGTCGGACTGGAGAATCGTTACGATGACGGCGCTGTGGAGAGGAGCTTCATCCACCCGGTGGCTGTCGGCCCGACCATTCGGGCCGAACGGGGTCAACCCGGCGGTGCAACACCATCCGCCCACCGGAGAACACCCGCGTATCACCGTCGGTCGAAGACACGACCACGGCGGCCGCGGCAGTCCTGGCCGTGATTGCGGCTGCGGTGACGTGTCGGGTTCCCAGGCCGGCGGGAAGTTCGACGGGTTCGTCTCCTCCCGTCAGGAACACGCCACTGGCAAGGAGGAGACCGTCCCCGCGCAGGACGAACGCGCCGTCGAGCTTCGCCAGTTCGACCAGGGTGTCGTGCAGGTTGGGGTCCGTGATCTTGCGGTGTTCCTCGTCGTGCCCGCGCAGGGGGTTGAGGACCAGTTGACGCGCACCCTCCTGGACCCGGTCCGAGTCCCCGATGACGAACATCGCGCCGAGGCGTTTGCCCCGTTGGGACACGCGTCCGATCCGGTCTGCGACCTCCAACAGGCTTTCCAGCACTGTGGGACTGACCCCGTCGGTCAGGCTGACCAGGTCGCCCACGCCCTTGATCTGGCTGGTCTCGTCGAGGTCGGTGACCATGATCAGGTCCCCGCCGCCCAGGCTGGTCCCGTGGCCCACGACGCACACCACCAAGTCGCCGTCGTCCAGTGCTCGGCTTGCCAGGACCGACGCCGTGACCACGCGGGCTTGCCGATACCGGTCTTCGACCAGGGTCGTGACGGCCACCACGTCGATGCCGTCGTCCTGCAGGTCCTCGAGCGTCTGGGCGTTGTGGCTGGCGACGATCAGGCGACGGGCAGGATCGGCGTCGGCGAGCCGGCGAGCCAACCCGCCGAGCTCGGTCGCGCAGATGATGGCGTCGGCATCGACGGCCGTGGCGACGCGGCTGGCCATCGTGGCCAGGTCCCGTCGCGATCGGATGTCCTCCGTCACCTTGTCGCCCTTGTCGATGCCATGCAGACAGTGCTCCGAGGTCTTGCGCCTGCTCCGAGCTCCGAGTCCTGGCGGGTGCAGGCCACTGCTCCACTCGCCACCATAACGCGGCAGGTTCCGACGTCCACGCGCTGGTTCGCGGCCCGCGCTGGCGCCAGCGGCGACGTCGCGCTCGATCGGGAGGCCGCCACCACCGACTGACGGCGCCGCTCGCCCGACGGGGCGCTCGCGATCGCCGGTCGCGCTCGGCCTGTCGACCGGCACGGTCGTCGGGGCACGGGATAGCGTGGATCCACGCGGTGCCGCCCGGGACCTGCCCTGCTGGGTCGTCGGGGCTGCGCTGGTCATCGGCCCCGCTCGTCGACCCCGGAGAAGGCATGGACCGCACGCTCTACGACGAGGAACACGACCTGTTCCGCCAGTCCGTCCGCGAGTTCTACGAGCGCGAGGTGGTGCCGTTCCACGACGACTGGGAGGACGAGGGACTGGTGCCCAGGGACCTGTTCACCACGGCCGGTGCGAGCGGCCTGCTGGGCATGCAGGCGCCGGAGGCCTGGGGCGGCGGTGGCGCCGTCGACGACTTCCGCTTCAACGCGATCGTCGGCGAGGAGGCGTGCCATGCCGGCGTGGCGTCGGCGGGGTTGTCGATCAGCCTCCACAACGACATCGTGCTGCCGTACTTCCTCGACTTCACCACCGACGACCAGAAGGACCGCTGGCTGCCCGGGATCGTGTCGGGCGAGTCCATCACCGCCGTCGCGATGTCCGAACCCGGTGCCGGGTCCGACCTCGCCTCGATCGCGACCACCGCCCTTCGGGATGGCGGCCACTACGTCGTCAACGGGGCCAAGACCTTCATCACCAACGGGATCAACGGCGACCTGGTCGTCGTGGCGGTCAAGACCGACCCGTCCAAGCGCCACGAGGGGATGAGCCTGCTGGTGCTGGAACGCGGGATGGAGGGATTCACCCGCGGCCGCAACCTCGACAAGATCGGGTTGAAGGCCCAGGACACGGCCGAGTTGTCGTTCGACGACGTCCACGTCCCGGCCGAGAACCTGCTGGGAGAGGAGGGCCAGGGCTTCTCGATCCTCACCACCAACCTCGCCCAGGAACGCCTGTCGATCGCGATCGCCGGCGTGGCCGCGGCCCGCGCCGCGGTCGACTGGGCGATCGAGTACGTCACCGAACGCAACGCCTTCGGGCGGCGCATCGCGGACTTTCAGAACACGAAGTTCGTACTGGCCGAATGCGACACCGAGGTGACCATCGCGCAGGAGTTCGTCGACCGCTGCATCCTCGCGCTCAACGCCGACGAGTTGTCGGTGCCGGACGCCGCCCGAGCCAAGTGGTGGTGCACCGAACTGCAGGGCCGGGTCATCGACCGGTGCCTGCAGTTGTTCGGGGGCTACGGCTACATGCGCGAGTACCCGATCGCCCGGGCGTGGGCCGACGCCCGCGTCACCACCATCTACGGCGGCACCACCGAGATCATGAAGACCATCGTCGCCAAGGACCTCGGCCTCTAGCCGGCGCGCCCAGTGGGCGTGACGGCTGCCCATAGGCTGGCGCGATGGATGCGAGGTCGAAACGCGTGGTCGGCGGGGTGGTGGCCGCGCTGGTGGCGCTCGTCGTGGTGGCTGCCACCCGTGGCGGACCGGACAGTCGTCGGACCGAGCAACGGATCCTGGTCGCCGACGGGGTCGAACTCGACAGCACGCTGTGGGTCCCGGACGGGGTGGACGAGACCGCGCCGGCCCCAGCGGTCCTGCTGGCCCACGGGTTCGGTGGCTCCAAGGCCTCGGTGGTCGACGACGCGGTGGCGCTCGCGAACCGCGGGTACGTCGTGCTGGCGTGGTCGTCCCGTGGCTTCGGGGCGTCGGGTGGCGTGGTCGAGTTGCAGGCCCCGGATGCGGAGGTCGCCGACGTGTCGGTCCTGGTCGACTGGCTCGCCGCGCGGCCCGAGGTGGCCCGCGACGGCCCGGACGACCCACGCGTCGGCATGACCGGTGCGAGCTACGGCGGGGGCGCGACGCTGCTGGCGGGTGCGGCCGACGACCGGATCGACGCGCTGGTGGCGGTGTCAGCCTGGAACTCCCTGGCCGCGTCGCTCGCCCCCAACGACGCCGATGCCGACGCTCCCGGGGTGCTGAAACTGCAGTGGGCCAGCACGCTGTTCGCCGCCGGGTCGACCCCGGGTGGCCTGGCCGCGCTGGCGCCGGCGCCGTCGGACGTGCCGACCGCAGCGACCGCGCCCGATGCCTCCACCGCGTCCCCGGACCCGTCGGCCACCCCGGGCGACGCGGCCACCGGATCGCCGGACTCGCCGTGCGGCCGGTTCGATCCGATGCTGTGCCTGGCCTATGCCGCGAGTGCCGAGCAGGGACGGTTGACCGACGAGGCCGCGACGTTGCTCGGGCGTGCTGACCTGGGTGGCCGGCTGGACGACGTGTCGGCGCCCACGCTTGTGGTCCATGCCCGCGGCGACACGTTGTTCCCGCTGTCGGAGTCCGTGGCGACCACGACCGCGCTGGCCGCCGCGGGCACGCCGGTGCACCTCGCCTGGCTGCCCGGCGGTCACGCGATCGGTGCGGTCGCGGGCAACACCGACGTCATCCGTGCGCGCACCGGTACCTGGTTCGACCGCTGGCTGCGCGAGGACGAGTCGGTGGACGTCGGCCCGGCCTTCACCTCGCTCGACCGGGCCGTAGGCGAGGATCGGTCCGGGGACGACCTGTTCCCGGTGGACGCCACCACGACCTGGGCGCTGTCGGCGGACGCGACCCTGGTCGACCCGGCCAACGCGACCGCGGGCTCGCGGTCGTGGCTCAACCCACCCGGGGGCGTGCCGGCGGCCCTGACCAGCCTGCCCGGACTGGGCGGCTTCGCCGACCTGCTCCCGCCCACCGACCTGCCCGGCCAGCATGTCGCGTTCGACGGACCGGTCCTGGACGACGACCTCGACGTCGTGGGCGCGCCGAGCCTGGACGTCGAGCTGGCGTCGACCGGCGGCGAGGTGGTGCTGTTCGCGAAGGTGCTGGACGTGTCCCCGGACGGGACCGCGACGTTGCCCCAACAGGCCGTGGCGCCGGTGCGCCTGGCCGACCTGCCGACGACGACCACCATCACGCTGCCGACCCTGGACCATCGTTTCGCCGTTGGCCACCGCGTGAGACTGGTGTTGGCCGCGACGGACCGGGCCTATGCGACCCCGCGGGAACCAGCCCGGATCACCGTGACGACCGGGACGGCCAGCCGCCTGGGGCTGCCGACCGCGCCGGCCGCGGCGACCGATCAGGCCCCGTTGCGGATCGCGGTCGGCATCGTGGCGGGACTCGCCCTGCTGGTGGCGGCCGGGATCCTGCTGGCCCGCCGTCGTCGCCGCCTCCAGGAGGATGCCGCACCTGATCCCGACGCCCCGGCGGTCGCGATCCAGGGCCTGCGCAAGACCTACGCCAACGGGTTCGTGGCGGTCGACGGGGTCGACCTGACCGTCGAACCGGGACAGGTCTTCGGCCTGCTGGGCCCCAACGGGGCCGGCAAGACCTCCATCCTCCGGATGGTGCTCGGGTTGGCGATGCCGACCGCCGGCACGGTCGGCCTGCTGGGCCACCAGGTCGCGCCGGGACATCCCGTGCTGCGCCACGTCGGGGCGTTGGTCGAGGGTCCCGGCTTCGCGCCCTACCGCTCCGGCATGGAGAACCTGGTCGACTTCTGGCGCGCGGGAGGTGGCTCGATGGACACGGCCGGCCTCGACCGGGCGTTGGAAGTGGCCGCGCTCGGCGAGGCGATCGAGCGGCCGGTCGGCACCTACTCCCACGGGATGCGCCAGCGACTGGGGATCGCGCAGGCGCTGCTCGGTGACCCGCCGCTGTTGGTGCTGGACGAGCCGACCGATGGGCTGGACCCGGGCCAGATCCGCGGGATGCGCGACCTGTTGGCCAGCCTCGCGACCGAGGGCCGCACCGTGCTGGTCTCCAGCCACCTGCTGGCCGAGGTCGAGCAGGTCTGCACGCACGCCGCCGTGCTGGTGGCCGGACGGGTCGTGGCGGCCGGCCCGGTGGCCGAACTGGGTGGCGAGGCCCGCACGGTTGAGGTCCGGACCGACGACCCCGACGCCGCCCGGACCGTGCTGGCCGGGATCGTCGGCTCCGAGCGGGTCCAGCGACAGGGTCCGGGGCTGCTGGTGGACCTGGACGAACATCCGATGACGGTCCTGGTGGCCGCCCTGGTCGCGGCCGGGATCGGGGTCCGCGCCGTCACCCCGCGGCGCCGCCTCGAGGACGCCTTCCTGCGACTGGTGGACGGGGGCACGCGATGATGACCGAACTGTGGCGTCAACTCGCGCGCCGACGGACCTGGGTCGCGCTGGCCGGGACCGCGCTGGTGCCGGTGATCATCGCGGTCGCGATCGTGGTCAACGACGGCGGCGGTGGGGGCGACGGTGGGGGAGGTGGGGGCGACCCGACCGGGCTGTTCGACCTCGCGACCGCGTCCGGCCTGAACTTCGCGCTGGTGTCCGTGGCGGCGATGAGCGGGTTCCTGGTCCCGGTCGTGGTCGCCCTGTTCACCGGTGACTCGGTGTCGTCCGAGGCCGGCTGGGGCAGCCTGCGCTACCTGCTGGCGCGCCCGGTCCCGCGCTCCCGACTGCTCGGCCGCAAGCTCGCCGTCGGCATCCTGCTGGGGCTGGTGGCGGTGGCGGTCGTGCCGTTGTCGGGCGTGGTCGCCGGCACCATCGCGTTCGGCTGGGGCGGGGTCCAGACCCCGTTCGGGGTGCTGGCCGCGGGCGAGGCGATCACCCGGCTCGTGGCCATCTGTGCCTATGTGGCGTGGTCGACGGCGTGGGTCGCGGCGGTCGCGTTCTGGCTGTCCACGACCACCGATGCCCCCGTGGGCGCGGTCGCCGGGACGATCGTGCTGGTGATCGTGGTGCAGATCCTCGACGCCATCTCGGCCCTGGGTTCGCTGCGGGACTGGTTGCCGGTGCACGAGTCGATCGCCTGGCTCGGCCTGCTCGCCACCCCCGTCCGCACGACCGACCTCGCCCGGGGGATCCTCCTGCAGATCCCCTATGTCACGGTGTTCCTGGGCCTCGCCTTCTGGCACTTCCACCGCAAGGACGTCCTGTCCTGACCGCCGTCGCCGAACACGGAACCTCCCACACCACCAGCCCCTCCAAGACTGGGAGTCGATCCGGCCACATCTTGCCGGATTGACGCCCAGCCGGCAACGTGGGGGCGGGTCAGGGGTGGCGGTGGGCGTGGCCAGGTGGGGGCGCGTCCACCGGGCAGGAACGGGGATGGGGGTCGGGACCGCCACCGCCACCGCCATCATCGGGGACCAGCACGTCGTCGGGGATCCGCCACCAGGCAAGCAGCCCACCCATGACCGACAACCCGGCGATGAGCCACATGGCAGCGCGGAAACTGGTCGTGAATGCGTCGGGGTCGGCGTAGTCGGCGTCGGTCAGCCCCACCACGGCCGGGATCACCGCGATCGCCACCAGCCCGGCCGTGCGCGCGACCGCGTTGTTGACCCCGGAGGCCAGCCCGCTGTGCTCGTCGTCGACCGCGGCCAGCACGGTGGCCGTGACCGGCGCGACGGTCAGCACCAACCCCAGGCCCAGCACCACCAGCCCGGGGAGGAGCACCGTCACGTAGGACGCGCCGGGACCGATCCGCGACAGCAGCGCGAACCCGACACCGATCAGCAGCGGCCCGACGGTCAGCGGGAGTCGTGGACCGATCCGCTGGGCGAGGTCACCTCCCCGGCTGGCGAGGAGGAACAGCAGCACGGTCACCGGCAGCGCCGCGAGTCCGGCCTGGATCGGCCCGTACCCCAGTGCCGCCTGCAGGTAGACCACCAGCAGGAAGAACAGCACGCTCAGGGCCGCGTACACCAGGAAGGTCAGGACGTTGGCCCACGTGAAGGTGGCCGACTGGAAGATCGACGGGGGCAGCATCGGCTCGGGCTGGCGGGCCTCGATCACGACGAACGCGACCGCCGCCACCGCGCCCACGACCAGGGCGCCCACGACCGGTCCGGTAAACCCACGGGACCCCAGCGCGATGAACCCCCACGTGGCCGCCGCCAGCGCGAGGGCTCCCGACGCGGCCCCCGGGAGGTCGAGGTGGCCGCTGGCGTGCGGGTCCCGCGACTCCGGGACGTGACGGGAGGCAACCAGCACCCCCACGGCCAGCGGGACGTTCAACAGGAAGACCGCTCGCCACGACCCGGCCTGCACCAGCCATCCGCCCAGTGGTGGTCCCAGTGCGCCGGCCACGCCGCCCAGCGCCGACCACGTCCCGATCGCTGCAGCCCGGTCCGACGGGACGAAGGACGCCTGGATGATGGCGAGGCTCCCCGGCGTCAGCAGGGCCGCCCCGACCCCCTGCACGACCCGGGCCGCGACCAGCAGCGCCAGCGACGGCGCGACCGCACAGGCCACTGACGCCAGCGCGAACCACGTGGTCCCGATCAGGAACAGGCGTCGCCGACCGAACCGGTCACCCAGCGACCCGCCCACCAGGATCAGGGCCGACAACGACAACAGGTAGCCGTTGACGATCCACTGCAACCCACCGATCCCGCCGCCCAGGTCGTCGGCGATGGCCGGCAGGGCGACGTTGACCACCGTGCCGGTCAACTGCGTGATCGCCGACCCCAGCACCGTGGCCGCCAGCACCCACCGGCCGGCCGCGCTGGCACGGGCCACCAGCCCGTCCTGCGCGTCTGCCGACACCCGCACCTCCATCGCCTCGGGTGCCGGTGACCCTATCCCCGCGCGGTCGCGGTGGGTCCGGCCCGGGCGGCGGCGGGCGCCCTGGCGGGGAATCACGCAGGCCCGGACGAGTGGACCGCCCACCGGCCCCGCCGGGTGCACCGCGCCCGTATGGTCGCCGTCGGGGCCGGGACCGGTGCCGGGAGCTCCCTGGACAGGACAACGGGCATGGCGATCGAACGCGTGGTGGTGACCGGCGGCAGCGGCAAGGCCGGACGGCCGTGGTCGCGGACCTGTCCGAGCGGGGCATGGAGGTGTTGTCGGTCGACATCGTGGCCTCGATGGATCCCGACGAACCCACGTTGGTGGTCGACCTGGCCGACCTGGGCGAGACCCTCGAGACGCTCGACGGGCACGACGCGGTGATCCACCTCGCCGCGGTGCCGGCACCGGGCATCAAGCCCGAGGGTGCGACCTTCACCAACAACCTGCTGTCCACGTACAACGTGTTCACCGCCGCGACCCGGCTGGGCCTGGAGCGGGTCGTGTGGGCTTCGTCGGAGACCCTGATCGGACTGCCGTTCGAGCGCGAGCAGCCCCGGTATGCGCCGATCGACGAGGACCATCCGCTGCTGCCGGAGTCGCACTACTCCTTGTCGAAACTGGCCGGCGAGGCCATCGCGACCCAGTTCCACCGCTGGTCCGGGATCCCGTTCGTGGCGCTGCGGATCTCCAACATCATGGAGCCGCACGACTACGGGCGTTTCCCCGACTTCTGGGACGACCCGACGATCCGTGCGTGGAACCTGTGGGGCTACGTCGATGCCCGGGACGTCGCGCAGGCCGCACGGCGGTCGCTGACCGCCGAGGTGGCCGGTGCCGAGTCGTTCCTGGTCGCGGCGGCCGACACCTGCATGACCACCCCCAGTGCCGACCTGTTGGCCGCGGTGTATCCCGACGTGGAGGTGCGGGACGGGGTCGACGGGCACACCACGTTGCTGTCGATCGACCGGGCCCGGGCCCGCCTGGGTTACGACCCCCAGTTTTCGTGGCGCGACCACGTCGAGGGCTGAGCGCGGGCGGCTCGATGCCGAGCGACCCACCTCGTGATGACCGCCGACCGTTCGCATGGCGGGGTCGTCCGGCGGAGACCGCTGGATACGGTGCACCCAGGACGTCCGACGGCCCCACGGGGCCCGGATCGTCCGGCTTCCTTCCTTCCTTCCTTCCTTCCTTCCTTCCTTCCTTCCTTCCTCCCGTCCCGGAGACCCCATGTTCACCCCGTCCGACATGCCCGACCAGACCGGCTCCGTCGCCGTCGTGACGGGTGCCAACTCCGGTCTCGGCCTGCAGACCGCGCTGATGCTGGCCGGCGCGACCGTCGTCATGACCGCGCGCTCGCGTGCCAAGTTCGACCAGGCCGAGGCGTTCATCCGGCCCCGGATCCGCATGGCCGACCTGCGCTTCGTCGAACTGGACCTGGCCGACCTCGCCAGCGTCCGGGAGGCCGCGTCGACGATCGCCGAGGAGTTCGACCACGTCGACTTGTTGGTGAACAACGCCGGCGTCATGATGACGCCCGAGGCGACCACGGCCGACGGTTTCAAGCTCCAACTCGGCACCAACCACTTCGGCCACTTCGCCTTCACCGGGTTGCTGCTGGACCGCCTGCTGGCGGCGGACGCGGCGCGCGTGGTGACGGTGTCCTCCGGCGCGCACCACATGGGCGAGATGGACTTCGACGACCTCCACCAGCAGCGCTCGGACGACTACGACACCACCGCGCAGTACGGGCGCTCGAAGCTGGCAAACATGCTCTTCACCCAGGAACTGCAGCGGCGCTTCGCGGCCGCGGGTGTGGCCGCGACGAGTGTCGCCGCGCACCCCGGCTACACCGCCACCAACCTGCAGTCGACCGGTGTCCGGATGCCCGGCGGCAGCCGCATCCACACCGTCGCCGACTACGCCATGCGGGTGCTGAACCCGCTGGTCGGGATGGACGTCGAGCAGGGGGCCCTGCCGCAGGTGTACGCCGCGGTCGGTGACGTCGAGGGGGGCTCGTACTGGGGGCCGCAGGGCTTCCGCGAGATGCGCGGGCCGGTCGGATCGGCGGCGATCGATCCCAAGGGCCGCGACCGAGCCTCGGCCGCGATGCTGTGGGACCTTTCGGTCGAGGCCACCGGGGTCGACTACGGCGCGCTCGATGCCCAGCAGGCCGTGCCCACCGCCTGAGCCACCGCCACGTCGCCGCCCGGGTTCAGCCCGGCGTCGGCAACCACGACGATCGGAACGGGAACAGCCACCGGTCGGCGAGGTGGTTGAGGGCTCGGCGCGCGTCGGGGAAGTGGTCGCTGATCGACGCCAGCCCCGACGACGATCCTGCGGGCGAGCCGCCGGACGTCTGCACGGCCAGTCGGTACCACCGCTGGCCGAGGTGTTCGAGCAACCCGACGGCCCCGCGCATGGCCAGCGCGTCGGCCAGGTCCGCCGTGGTGGTGGCCGACGACGCCTGCAGGCTGCGGGCGAGCCGGTCGACCTGGATCGGGGCGAACCGGGTCCGTGAGGTGTGGTCGGGGAAGACCCCGGTCAGGAACAGGCTGGCGTCGCCCAGTCGGCGGTACAGGATGGCGCGGGCACGGTCGTCGACCATGCCCAGCAGGTCGGCCATGCCGGCGAGGTCGAGTTCTCCCACCCGACGGTGGTGGATCGCCGACCCCTGCTGCCAGGTCACCGCGGCGCCGGACAGGTGGACGTAGCTGGCCAGGAGTTCGGCCAGGAACAGGCGATGATCGCCGTCGTCGAGGAATGCCCGCAACTGCGCCCCGGCGAAGACCGGCACCCGTTCCCGGGCCCCGGTCCACTCCACCACCACGCTGGACGGGTCGAGTTCGGCGTGGGCCCGGTGCAGGGCCGTGGCGAACACCAGGAAGGGCGAGGCGACCGCGACGTCGAACCGGTGTTCGCCCGGGTCGTGGCCGTCGTCGGCGGTCCCCAGCACGGAGGCGAACAGGTCCGGGTCCGCCAGCAGGTCCTCGACGTGGACGTCACCGCCGGGCTCCCGGGGACCGGCAACGCCGGTATGGCGCGCGACGGCGTCGAGCAGGTCCCAATCCGGGTCGGTCAGGAGCCGCAGGTACCGCCGTCCGCGCAGTCGGGCATCCATCGTCATGCGACCAGACTACGGACAGCCATCGGGGTTGCCAGCAGGTTCGGCCGGTGCGCGGTCGTCGCCGTGACCACGGCGAGTGACCGCGGGGGCGTCAGTCGGACGGGTCGGGGGACGTGTCCCCGATCGGCGCGCCCTCGCGCACCAACAGCGCGCGCACCGCCTCGACCTCACCCGGGTCCGCCAGCACCATTATCTCGTCCCCGGCGCCAAGCCGCGTCGACCCGTCCGGGAGCAGGACCTCGCTGCCGCGCCGGATCGAGGTGATCAGCGTCCGCCCCGGCCAGTGGATGTCGGCGACCAGCACGCCGTCGACCGGGGAGCCGGTGTCCACCGACAGCGACAGGGTCCGGACGCCGGTCAGGTCGCGCAGGTGGCTCGTGCGGACGTCCTGTTGTTCGTCGAGCTTGCGCAGGATCGCGCGCTGGTAGGCGGTGACGACGTCGGAGCGTCGCACGATCCCCTGGTAGCGATCACGTCCGGTCACGACCGGGATCCGCCCCACGTCGATCGCGGCCATGCGCTGGAGGGCCGCGTCCAGGGTCGCCTTGGCGTCGACCGTGACGGGCCGCCGACGACAGATGTCGGCAGCCGTGGCCGGTCGGCCGGCCTCCTCCGCGCGCTGCAGGTCGCTGATGGTCACCACGCCCACCAGCCGTCCGCCGGGGGCCACGACCGCGAAGCCGTGGCTGCGGGTGCGGTCAAACAGGGTCCGCAGATCCGCCAGCGACGTGTCCGGCTCCACGGTCGGGTGGGTGGTGCTCATCACCTCGGACACGTCCAGCAGTTGCATCACGTCGACGTCGTCGGACACCGGGGTGAAGGCGATCCCGCGCAGCCGCAGCGGGGCCTCGTACAGCGAGTCCCGGGACACCCGGTCGGCCAGGAACGTCGCGATCCCGGCCGCCAGCATCATCGGGACCACCAGTTGGTAGTCCCCGGTCAGCTCGAACGCGATCAGGATGGCGGTCAGGGGCGCGCGGGCGGCCGCGGCAAACACCGCGGCCGTCCCGGCCAGGGCGAACGCGCCCGGCTCGATGCCCCAGGTAGGGAAGACCTGTGCACCCAGCGTGCCGAACGCGCCCCCCAGCGCGGCCCCCATGAACACCGCTGGTGCGAACGTCCCGGCCGCGTTGCCGAACCCGACCGTGATGCCGGTCGCCACCAGCTTCGCCACCGCGAAGGCCAGCAGCAGCCCGGCGATCCGCCACCCGGTGCCGGCCCCGCCGTCCAGGCCGACCGAGCCGTCCAGCATCGCGCGGATGGGGTCGCGGATGCCGTCGACCGGGGGCAGCCGATCGCCGGTGCCCAGCACCTCCGGGATCGCCAGCGCGATCAACCCGACCGCGAGGCCCGACAGGGCCACGACCAGCGGTGCGGGGATCCGCTGGCGGAGCCAACTCGCGGCCTCCGCCGACCACTGCCCGGCCCGGCCCAGGCTGACCGCCGCCGCCATCGCCGGCAGGCCCAGCAACGCGTACAGCAGCAGTTGTCGGGCATCGCCCAGCCCGTAGGCGCGGGCCGGCTGGAACACGATGCCCGGTCCGACCAGGCTCCGTGCCGTCACCGACGCCACGACCGATCCGACGACCACCACCTGCAGGGACGTGGCCCGCAACCGACCGAGGATCACCTCGATGGCGAACAGCATGCCCCCGATCGGGGCGTTGAACGACGCCGCGACGCCGGCCCCGGCCCCGGTCGCGACCAGCGCCCGCAGGCGGGTCTCGTCCACCCGGAACCACTGGCCCAGGGTCGACCCGATGCTGCCACCGAGGAGGACGATCGGGCCCTCGCGGCCACCGGACGCACCCGTGCCCAGGGCGACCGACGCGGCCACCAGGGTCGAGGCCGGGACTCGCCGGCGGGCGCGTCCGCCGTGCAGCGCGAGCGTCTCCAGCATCCGGACCACGCCCGATCCGCCGGGCTCGACCGCCCAGTACCGCAGGATCAGCCCCACGACCAAGCCGCCCACGGCCGGCCACAGGACGATCTCCACGGTCGTCGCCGTTGCACCGAACGCGAGTCGCTGGACCAGTCGGATCCCGGCGATCAGCAGCGCGGCGAAGGCGCCGGTGACCAGTCCGGTCGTGGCGCCGAGCGCCAACATCGCACCATCGGACGACCCGCCCGCCTGCAGGCGGGTCAGGAGGGCCGACAGGCGTTCCTTGAGGGTCACGTCATCCCGGGATCCGCGTGGGAAGGGTCGGGATGGCGACCGGCCGTCGCCGCGGGCGCGGACCCGGCCCCCGACGCTAGCGCCGGCGGACGCGAACTCGGTCCCGCGACGGCCTCCGTGCGGTCAGAAGGCCAGGACCAGACGGCCGCGGACCCCGCCCTGGGCGAAGCGGCGGTGGGCGTCACCGGCCCGGTCGGCGTCGAACCGGTCGGCAACCAGCAGGCTGATCTCGCCGCGCCCGGCCAGCCGACGCAGTTCCTCCAGCGCGTCGCGGTCGTCGAGGTGGTCGAAGACCCGGATCCGGTGGACGTCGATGCCGCGCCCCGGTTCACCCTCGAACGCCCGCACCGCCGCGATCCGGCCGCGGTCGCGGAGCCCCGGCACGACCGCCATGCCCTGGACGGACGCATCCAACAGGCCGTCGACGCCGCCGTCGGTGATGACACCGATCGACTCACCGACCCGGTCACCGCGCTCGACCACGGTGTCGGCGCCGAACGAGCGCACGAGGTCGACGTCGTCGGCGCGGGCGTCGGCCACGACCTGGAGGCCGCGAGCCTTTGCCAGCGGGATCGCGAACCGGCCCAACTGGCCGGCGGCGCCGGTCACGGCCAGCACCTGGCCGGGGTTGAGCGCCAGTGCGTCGAGCGCCACCTTCGCCGTGATGCCGTTCATCGGCAGGGTCGCGGCCTCGTCCAGCGACGCCCCGTCCGGGACCTCGATGACCTGGGACTCGGGGACGACCAGGTGGTCCGTGTAGGCCCCGCCGGCCGGCCGGGCAGGTGCAACAGCGGCCATGACCCGGTCGCCGACCGAGAAACCGACAACCCCCTCGCCGACGGAGTCGATCGTGCCGGCCGCGTCCATCCCGGGGACGTACGGCGGGTTCCAGTCGAAGTCACCGTAGGCCCCGGCGATGAACTTTGTGTCGGTGGGGTTCACCGCCGCGGCCGCCACGGCGATGCGCACCTCGCTGCGGCCGGGGGTGTCGAGCGGGACCTCGTGGACCGCGAGTTCCTCGGGTCCGCCGAACGTGGTGACGCCGATGACGGTGCGAGTGGGCATG
>JBBSMS010000024.1:0-30722 GCA_038233055.1 Nitriliruptorales bacterium | reverse complement strand
CGGTGGTGCCGGTCCGCGCCGCTCGTCGGTCGGGATCGAAGTCGGCCGCGCGACTGTCCCGCACGTAGCCGGTGATCATGGACAGGAAGTTGCCCCAGCCGGCCCGGGCCACCTGGACGACGTGCAGCACGAAGAAGAGCACGAAGCCCAGGAAGCTGGCGAAGTGCAGGAACCGCGCGAACTCATAGCCACCGAGCACCGTGGTCAGCAGGTTGGCCTGGCTGGGCTTGAGGATCGCCACGCCCGAGGCCACGACCAGCACGCCCATCAGGATGACCAGCGAGTAGGTGACCTGTTGTGCGGCGTTGTAGCGGCCCTGCGGCGGGGCTTCGTCACGCAGGTGGAGGTCGTGGGCGACGACCTGGGGCGCCTCGACCAGCGCCGCACGCCGGTCCGGGACCAGGTGGCGCCACTCGCCGCTGAACGCGAGGTAGCCGACATAGAGGAGCCCGTTGATGGCGAACAGCCACCCGAAGTTGAAGTGGAAGGCCATGCCCTTGGCGAGCTTGAAGGGGATGTCCAGGCCCTCGTAGACCCAGGTTGGGAAGAACGCGAAGAACTCTGCCGAGCCGATCCCGGCGACGTAGACGTCGTTCGCCCAGTAGATGCGCAGGCCACTCCACATCATGATGAACAACAGCGGGAAGCTGATCCAGTGCATCCACCGGATCGCGAGGGGATGGACCTCGCGGGCCACCGCCTGGTCGTGATCGTCCGGGACGGTGGTGTCATCCGGGGACGTCGTGGTCGTGCTCATCGGGGCGATCCTCGGTCGTGGGGACGGGCCGACGGGGGCCGGCAGCTCGGTCGCGTGCAGCCAATCTAAAGCGGCGGGGCGGGAATGGCATGCCCCGCCGGGTGACGTTCAGGAAGTTGACAGAACTCCCCGACGTACCCTTGGGTGCCCGATCGGAGGTGGTGATGGGGACCGAAGACGACCACGCGGGTTCGACCTGGCGTGACCATCGTGATTGCCCGGTCACGCTCGGGTCGCCACCCAGCGGCGACGACCGTCCGTTCTACGTCGACATCGGCGCGTGGCAGGGGCGCCTCTACGACCGAAACGCGTTCACTGCCGGGACCATCGGCGAGGTGGACGCGCTGGTGGGCCGGACCGGGCTGGTGGCGGGCCAGCGCGTGCTGGACGTCGGGTGCGGGACCGGTCGCCACGGCCGGGAACTGGCCCGGCGCGGCATCGACGGGGTGGGCGTGGACGTCTCGGAGGACCTGTTGGCGGTGGCACGGGACGGCATCGCGACCGACTCCCCTGGTGGCGACGACCCGGACCGGGGGTCGTGGGCGTTCGTGCGGGGCGATGCGCGCCACCTCGCCCCGGTGCTGACGCGCTTCGACCTCGGCGGGTCCTTCGACGTCGCGTGGTCGTTGTGCCACGGGGGGTTCGGGACCGACCCGGCCGCCGAGGCCGACGTGGTGGCCGGGCTGGCGACCGCAGTCCGACCGGGTGGGCTGGTCGTCTTGACGGCGTTCCACACGCTGTTCGCGGTGCGCCACCTGGTCGAGGGTGATGCCTTCGACCCCGACCGCCTGTTGCACCACCAGCACAGCGAGGTGCGCGGGCCTGACGACCGGCGTCGCAGGTTCGACCTGTGGACGGTCAGCCACACCGCCCGGGACCTGCGCCGCCTGGCCGCCGACGCCGGCCTGGAGGTGGTGTCGATCGACGGGGCCGAACCGGGGGCCTACGACCGTGAGGGGCTGGCGCTGGACGACCCGGAACTCCTGGCGATCCTGCGCCGTCCCGGCTGAGGCCGATGACGCTGGTGGGTCGTCAGTCGTCGGCCCGGCGGGCACGGTAGGCGGCCACGGCCAGCCGGTTGCCGCATCCCGCGTCGCAGTAGCGCCGTGACCGGTTGCGGGACAGGTCGACCAGCAGGTTGTCGCAGTCGTCCGCGGCGCAGGTCCGCAGGCGGTCGGACTCGTCGCTGCGGATCACCTCGACCATGGACATGCCCACCTCGACGGCGATCCGTGTGGCCAGCCCGGCATCGCCTTCGTGGGCGTGCACGTGCCAGTCCCAGCCTCCGTGGCGGACGAGTTGCGGGACCGCGCCGCCGTCCGCCAGCAGGTCGTTGACGACCGGCACGGCGTCGTCGACGTCGGCCGTCCAGACCCGATCGACGACGGGGCGCAGCAGCCGGATCCGGGCCAGTTCGTCATCGTCGACGTGCGCGTCCTCGTAGTCCCAGTCCGCCATGAAGGTCGCGAGGTCGTCGAGCGAGGAGAGCGTGTCCTGGTCGCTGCGGGCGGTGTTGGACAGGGCTGCGGCGGCCTGCAGCGTCAACTCCGTGTCATGGGCGAAGACCATGTTGACTCCTGTCACGGGGGCGCGTACCGTCATGACCATACCGACCAGTGACCCATGACGACGGGTGGCTACCCCGACCATGTCGATCAGGTGGCTCGGCCGCCGCGGAGGAACCGACATGACGACGCGATCGACGGGACTCCACCTCGACCCGCGGACGCTGCCCGTGCTCCCGGCCAGGCCCGCTCGGCCCGCCGCCCCGGCGTCCCCGCCGCCGGCCGACCGCGCCGGGCTCGCGCTCGCCGTGCTGTCGGTCGCGGCCTGTGCCACGTCGGGCACGCTCGGCAAGGCCCTGTTCACGGCCGGCTGGTCGCCGGGCGCGGCGATCCTGGTGCGGTTGGGTGGCGGGGCGCTGGTCCTGGCGATCCCTGCCGCGGTGGCGCTGCGCGGCCGCTGGTCGATCCTGCGCCAGCACCTTGGCCTGCTGACCGGCTTCGGGGTCGTGGCGGTGGCCTGCTCGCAGCTGTTCTACTTCCAGGCCGTCAGCCGGTTGTCGGTCGGCGTTGCCCTGCTGGTGGAGTACCTCGCCCCGGTGGTGGTCGTGGGCTGGATGTGGGCGACGACCCGCGAGCGCCCGTCCACCCTGACGTTGGTGGGCTCGGTCGTGGCCGTGGCCGGCCTGGTGCTGGTCGTGGACCTGGGTGGGGACGTCCGCGTGGACCCGGTCGGGGTGGCGTGGGGGTTGGGGGCGGCCGCGTGCCTCGCCGGCTACTTCGTGCTCTCGGCCCGCCGCGCCCCGCGCCTGCCGCCGATCGTGCTGGTGGCCGGCGGCATGGTGATCGGGACGGCGGCGCTGGCGATGACGGCCGCGCTCGGCCTGTTGGCCATCACGGCACCGCTCGGACCCGTGTCGATCGGTGGCGGCCAGGTCAGCTGGGTCGTCCCGGCCGCGGGCCTGGCCGTGGTCCCCGGGGCACTGGGCTACGCGACCGGCGTCGTCGCGTCGCGTCGGCTCGGCGCCCGGGTGACCGCGTTCGTGTCGCTGTCGGAGGTGGCCTTCGCGCTGGCGTTCGCCTGGCTCTGGCTCGGCGAGGTGCCTGCGCCCGTCCAGTGGCTCGGTGGCGCGGTGCTGGTGGTCGGCATCGTGCTCGTCCGCCTCCCGGATCGGTCGGCACGGGTCCTGACGCGCACGGCGACGTAGACCAGTACGGCCGCCGTGGTCCCGGCACCCAGCGCGGCGATCCCGGGTCGCAGGGCATCCGTACCGGCCGTGATCGTGTGGCCCACCGCCCCGACCCAGGCGGCATAGCTCAGCCAGTGGATGCGTCGCCACGTGCGATGGGACAACTGCCATCCCAGGATCGTGCGCCGATTCGTCGGCATCGGCGGCGAACTGACCGCCCGAGCGATCGGCATGCGGGTGGTACTGCCAGCGTCCTGCCCCGGCCGCGCCGGGGGAAGGGGCCTGATCGCCCGTGCCGCGGCGGCTGGGCGACGGGCGCTTCAGGCGGACAGGCGTTGCTGGGCGGCCACCATCCCCAGGTGGGTGAAGGCCTGGGGGAAGTTGCCCAGCAGTTCGCCGCTGGCCGGGTCGTACTCCTCGGCGAACAGCCCGAGGTCGTTGGCGGTCGCGGCCAGCGCGTCGAGCAGGTCGGTGGCCTCGTCGCGCCGCCCCTGCAGGGCCAGGACCTCCACCAACCAGAACGAGCACAACAGGAACGTCCCCTCGCCATCGGCCTGCGGCTGGTCGGGGCCGGGCAGGAACCGGCGCAGGAACCCGTGCGGCGGGGACGCCAGTCGGTCCATGATCGCGTCGGTGGTGGCGACCATGCGCTCGTCGCGGGCGTCCACGAACCCCACCAGCGGCAGTTGCAGCAGGCTCGCGTCCACCTCGTCGGTGTCGTAGTGCTGGGTGAAGTGGACGCCTCCGGCATCCGTTCCCCGGTCGTCGACCTCGGCCCGCAGGGCCTCACGTCGGGTCCGCCACCGGTCCACGTCCAGGCCGGTGGTGTCCAGCCCGTACTCGTCGACCAGCGCGACGCCGCAGTCCAGTGCCACCCACAGCATGACCTTCGAGTGCACGTAGTGGTGCGCTTCGCCCCGCAGTTCCCAGATGCCGGCGTCGGGCCGGTCGCTGACCTCGACGGCGCGATCGACCGTGGCCGCCAGGTAGCGCCACTCGTCGTCGTCGATGTCGCCGTGCCCGCCGTGCCACAGGTGGGCCGCACCCAGCAGGTGGCCGTACACGTCGAGCTGGACCTGGGTGGCCGCTTCGTTGCCGATCCGGACCGGTCGCGAGTCGCGCCACCCGGCGAGGTCGAGCTCGAACTCGGGGAGTCGTCGCTGGCCGTACGGCCCGTACATGATCTGGAGGTCCGCGCCGTCGCCGGCCGACGACCGCATCACGAAGTCGCGGAAGCCCTGCGCGACCTCGTCGTGGCCGACCTCGGCCAGCGCTCGCAGCGAGAAGGTCGCGTCGCGGATCCAGCTGTAGCGGTAGTCCCAGTTCGCCGACCCGCCCTCGACCTCCGGCAACGAGGTGGTCGCGGCCGCGATGATGGCCCCGGTCGGCGCACAGGACAGGCCCTTGAGCACCATCGCGGACCGCTGGACCAGGTCGGCGTGGGGTCCGTCGGCCCGGGTCCCGGCCGACCACGCCTCCCACCACGCCACCGTCTCGTCGAGTTCGTCGAGGGCCTCGTCCGCCGCGACCGCGTCGGTGAGCAGTTCGTGGGCGGCCTGCGAGGCCGCCGCCACCACCGCGACGTCGCCGGCCGCCAACCGGTGGCGGCCGACGATGCGGGCGCCGTCACGGTCGATCGACAGGTCGCAGGTCGCGTGCACGACCAGCGCGTCGCCGCCACCGACGGCGCTGAAGCGGCCGTCGTCGTGCGCGCGCCACCACGGCCGCGCCCCGCCGTAGTCGAACCGCGGCGCCACCACGACCTCCACCTCGACGTCGCCGTCGATCCCGTCGATGCGCCGGACGAGATGGCCCAACGGGTCGTGGCCTCCGCCTCGGCGCATGGCCATGGCGTCGGTCAGCCGGACCGTGCCGGAGGCGGTGGTCAACGTGGTCTCGAGGACCATCGTGTCCGGGAGGTAGCGCCGTGACCGGTCGGTGATCGGCTCGACCGGGCGGATCGACCAGTGCCCGCCGCGCTCGTGGTCCAGCAGCCGGGCGAAGGCACTGCCGCCGTCGAAGCGCCGCAGGCAGGCCCAGTCGATCGAGCCCTCGTGGCTGACCAGGGCGGTGGCGTGGCAGTCCGACAGGAACGCGTAGTCGCCGATTGGGAGGTCGGCCATGCGCAGGGATCCTTCGATCGGCGGGTGCAGCCCAACAGTAGGGTCGATAGTAGGGTCGAACGCAGCCGGCGGGCACTGGCACGACCCGGGCGTAATCGACCCGTCATCCCTGTCCCGAAGGCACGCCGCGTCGGCGACTGCTGCTCGACACCACCGGCATCGGGCACATGGGCTCGTACCGCCGCCGCCGCCGTGCCATCGTGGACTGGAACCTGCACCCGGCCGGTTGAAGCCGGGGCGGTCGGCGCTGTCGGCCGGCTCCCGAACCACGACGGTCGTGTGTGCCCCGACGTCCTCACTCTCGACAGGCGGAGGGGCACGCATCTACGGTGGTTTGTCGTGGATCGGAGGCAAAGTGATGACCGTCCGTCGCCTGGTGCCCGTGGTCGCCCTCCCCGTCATGGCGGTCGCCTGCAGCGGGGGAACGACGTCGACATCGACCCCGAACCCTGCCACGACCGCGCCCGACGACGTCACGGCCACGCCCCCGTCACCGCCGCCGCCCGCGGCGACGGCGCCTACGTCGTCCGCGCGCTCAGCGGACCTGCCCCCCGCGCCCAGAGAACCGCTGACGTTCCTCGACGCGCTCCAACCGGATGACGGCCAGTGGCATGCCCCGTACGGCGTCGACGTGGCCTCGGACGGGACGACGTGGGTGTTCGACACCGAGAACAATGCCCTCCTGGCGTTCAACCCGGACGGAACGAACGTCGTCTACAGGAAGTCCGAGGGCAGTGGGGATGGCCAGTTCGACTCGCTCGGTTTCGGCTCGTTGGCCGTCGGCCCCGACGACGAGATCTACGTCGTCGACAACGGCAACGCCGGCATCCAGGTCTTTGACCCCGAGGGCAACTTCCTCCGGGCCTGGGGCGAGACCGGAGATGGCGAGGGTCAGTTCCAACGCGCCATCGGGATCGCGGTCGACGACAACGGGCAGGTCTACGTCACCGACGACGAGCGTCCGGAGGTGCAGGTGTTCGACTCGGAGGGAACGTTCCTGCGTGCGTTCGGCGAGCCCGGCGACGGGCCAGGCGGGCTGGTGCACGCCACCGGCATCGACGTGGACGCGGACGGCCATGCCTGGGTCGCCGACTACGAGGAGAAGCGGACCCAGGTGTTCGACCCGGCCGGTGCGGTCGTGGCGGAACACCGCATCCCCGGCCCGATCGGCACCACCGGGACACCCGAGGGCATCGTGGTGCTGGACGACGGCCGGGTGTGGGTGACCAGTTACCGGGGCGGCGAGGTGGTGCAGGTGCCGGTCTCGTCGGGGTCGCCGAGGCAGCCGTCGGCGTCGCCGAGCGGGGACCCCGAGCCGTGGCCGGTGATGGCAGGCGGCGAGGGCACGGGTGCCGGCACCTTCGGAGCCCCCGTGGACCTGGCCGTGGGGCCCGACGGGACGTTCGTGGTCACCGACCAGCAGGCCAACACGGTCCAGCGCTTCCGCCCCGCCGGCTGACACTCGGGCTCGGCGACCACGGTCATCGGGTGCACTCGGTCGGGTCGCCGGGCGTGGGGAGGGCCGCCTGTGCGCGGTCGTGGAGCGCCACCACGTCCGCGGGATGGGTGACGGCGTCCAGGGCGACCAGTTCCTCGCGCGCGAACCAGTGCCAGCCCCGGTGGTCCAGCTGTTCGCTGGCCGTCCAGCCGGCGGTCGAGACGTCCGCCGTCGGCACCCGGGCGGCCCACGTGGCCTCGACCCGGTGGAGGTGGACGCCCCACAGGGTCGAGTCGCGCTCGGCCACGTGGTTGAGGTCGTGGACCTCGACGCCCGTGGCCCCGACCTCCTCGGCGAGTTCGCGCTCGGCCGCGCGACGGTGGTCCTCGGCCGGTTGGAGCCCACCGCCGGGGGTCTCCCACCAGTCGGGCAGGATCCCGTCGACGTCGGCCACCCGGAACAGCAGCGTCCGGTCGTCGGGGTCGAGCACGACCAGTCGGACCGCGTCGCGTCGCCGCGGGCCCGCCAGCCGCCGCATGCCACCGCGCAGTCCCCGCCACGGGCGAACGCGCGCGAGCACGGTGCGTTGCACCATGCCCACCGGCACCGGTCCGACCACTCGACTGTCGGTCGAGTGCGCGCGGTTGTCCCCCAGCACCACCACCTCGTCGGGAGCGGGATCCCAGGCACGGTCCTCGTCCACCAGCGTGGCGGCAGGCAGGTCCCACCACGACCCGTCGGTGTGGAGGTGCCCGTCGAGCAGCACGACCCGGTCGCCCGGTGCGGACACCAGCCGTTTCACGCTCGGACCGGGACCGACCATGCCGGCGGTCAGCACGACCAGGTCGCCACGCCGGGGCGGAACGAGGCCGACCGGGGCGGTCAGCAGGAGGTCGTCGGCGGTGACCAGCGGCAGCATCGACGGCCCGTCCACGGCCCGCAGGGACCGGTTGGTGGCCACCGCACCGGCCCAGGCCACGGCCATGCCGGCGCCGCCCAGCAACGCCGCCCCGAGTCGGTGCCGCGCGCGGCCCGGGGCGGGGGGGTCCGGCAGGCTCGTCGCCGTCGCCGGGGGTCGTCCTCGTGCATGGTCGGATCCGGGTGGTGGCATTTCTCACAATCCTTCCCGAACGACGGGGGACAGGGTCCGGTTGGCCCGTCTCGGCCGGACCGGGCCTCACTACAGTTGACAGGAGTAGCACATTCGCCACCCCCTGAACCTCGAGGAGTCCCCATGTTCGACGCCATGAACCCGTTCCGCCCGGTGCAGCGCGTCTCCGCCCACTGTGACCTGATGTGCGGGGTCTACTATCCCGAGCAGGCTCGCATCGAGGCCGAGTCGGTGATGAACGCCGCCGTGAAGTACCACGACTCCGACGACGAGGTCTTCCGGGCCCGCGCGATCTCCATCAAGGAGGAGCGCGCCGAACTCGTCAAGCACCACGTGTCCGTGCTCTGGACCGACTACTTCAAGCCCGAGCACGTCGAGGAGTACCCCGAGCTGCACGAGCTGGTCTGGAAGACCATCAAGCAGGCCGGGGACGCCAAGAAGTCGGTCGATCCCGCGGACGGGGAGAAGCTCATCGAGATGATCGACGAGATCGCCGCCATCTTCTGGACGACCAAGGGCGGCAAGCCCGACTGGATGACGACCGACCCCAGCGCCTGAGCTCCGCCAGCTGCCACACCGGCGCCCACCCCATCGCGGGGTGGGCGCCGATCGTCGTCGTCCGAGGTCCGCAGCCGGTGACCACCCGGCGGCCGGCCACGGTCGAGCCCAACGGCACCCAGCACGGCCGGGCCACGATGGTTCCTTCGCGTCAGGCGGACGAGGGGATGGGACGGGGTCGGTAGGCCACGATCGTCGCAGCCGGTCCAGTGACGACCACGACGACGCCATCGACGATCGTCGTCCCCGGCCCGGTCCGTGGGGTCCAACGGGCCGATGATGGCCGATCATGAGTCCGCTCGACTCGTGACGGCCGAGCCCGGTCGGGCCCGGCCGTCACGCAGCCCTGTCGTCATCGACCGGCGAGTCCGCGTCCATCGCGAACATGGCGGTCCTGTCAGGACTGGCGGGCGGCCCCGGGACGTTCGCCGGGGCGACCGGGGTCGTCCGAGGAGCCCTGTGTCACCTCCTGCTTGCGCTGCTCGGCCCGTTGCCTGATCGCGTCCGTGGAGCCCTCGGTTTCGTCGGCGATCCTGGGTGCTTCTTCCTCGGCCTTGTTGATGGCCTTCTCCCACTGGGCGCGCATGGGGACGATGCCACCGCCACCGATGGCGACGATGGCGGAGCCGACGACCAGGGCGAGCAGGGCGTAGAACAGGCCGTTGACGATGTTGGGGGCGATGCGCAACTGGTCCAGCGCCGCGAACAGGCCGATCGCGAGCACCGCGATGGAGGCGGCGTTGGCCAGCGCCGTGCCGTAACTGAGGCCACCGAGCGTCGCCTCGACGATCTCCTTGACCGCGGCTGCGATCGCTGCGGCGATGACCAGGATCACGATGGCGACGAAGATGTTGGGGAGGAAGGCGATGATGCCGCGGATCAGGTCCGAGATCGGGTTGTCCGGGAACAGGCCGAAGGCGAGTTGCAGGCTGAACAGCATCACCATGTAGAACACGAGCTTGGCGAGGATGTCGCTGGCGTCGTACTGGGTCTTGGCCATCGCTTTCTTGACGCCGCCGCGTTCGACGGCGCGATCGAATCCGACCTTCTCGAGGACCTGGTTCACCACCTTGGACAGCACCTTGGCGATGATCCACCCGATGATCAGGATGAGGAGGAACCCGAGCAGCTTCGGGAGGAATTCGAGCACGCTGGTCAGGACGTTCTCCAGCGACCCGGCGACGTCGACTTGGGCAAGGATGGTCATCGTGGGAAACTCCAGGTGGGAAGGAAGGACAGGGAGGGCGTTGGCGACCCCGAGTTCTGGGAAACAGCAGTCCCAGTTTGTCGCTCGTCACCGGTCCGGCGGCGGCCGGTCGGCCGCCCTCGGAATGCGTCCCACGTGATCGGCGGAGAACCTACGATGGGCGCCCGACGAGTGGACCCGAGGCACGACGCGACGCAGGAGGTGACCCCGATGCGCATGGGACGCGTGGACTACCGCATGGCCCGGCGGGCCACCCTGCGCGACGTCCGGTCCGGCCTGCGCGCCCCCGCCGACGTGTGTGACCCGCACCCCGAACTCCTGCGTGCGGCCAAGTGGATCGGGGAGCCGGCCGGGGACTGCCCGCTGTGCGACGTGGACGAACTGGTGCATGTCATCTACGTGTTCCCGCGCTACGGCAAGACCGCCCGGCGCGGCCAGGCCGTGACCCGCGAGGCGCTCCCGGCCAAGGTCCGCAAACTCGGCGACCTGGCCGTCTACACCGTCGAGGCCTGTCGTGCCTGCGGCTGGAACCACCTGGTCGAGAAGTACGACCTGTTGCCGCCACGCCGGGCGGCCCGCGGCGGCTGATCCGTCAGGCCGCGGCGCGCGGCGCGACCGATGCCACCAGGTCCTCGGACTCCCGCGTCGCCCGCCGCCACCAGGCCACGGCGATCGCCACCACCACCGCGTCGCGCAGCAGCACCGCGACCAGGAACGGCCACTCCGGCCATGCCCCCGGAAGGCCGCCGTCGACGAAGGTTGCCAGCCACGAGAACCGCGTCACGTGCACGGCCACGTCGGTCACGGTCAGGGCCACGACCAGCGCCCACCCCGGCCAGGCCAGCACCACCAAGGGCAACAGCCACAGGGTGAACTGGGGCGACCAGACCTTTCCCACCAGCAGGAAGACCGCCACGAGCGCGAACCCGGCCTCGTGCCAGCGCGCCGCCGGGAGCCGCCGGATCGTCGCGGCCAGCACCGCGCCGACGCCGGCCAGCGTCAGGATTGCAACCAGCAGGTTGAGGGTCGGGACGGCGGGTTCGAACCCGACCCGCAGGCCCAGCAGCCGCCACAGCGAGTCCCAGTCGGCCACGCGTTCGCGGTTGACGTCGAGGAACAGCCGCCACCCGTCAAACGACAGCAACATGATCGGCAGGTTGAGCGCCAGCCACGCCGCCACGGCCCCGGTCGCTGTCGCCCCCGCGGCTCGCCGGCCACGCAGACGCCACGCCGCCGGGACGATCGCCAGCAGCAGCAGCGCCGGCCACAGCTTGGTGGCGATGCCGAGCCCGAGCAGGACCCCGGTGGTTCTGTCGCGCCCGTGCCGGTGGGCGACCAGGCCCAGCACCGCCAGGGCGACCGTCACCAGGTCCCAGTTGACCGCGGCCGCCATGATGACGATGGGACCGGCCAGGAGTGCAACCGGGCGAGGCCAGCCGACCTCCCGGGCAAGCACCGCGGCTGCGACCGCCGCAGCGACCGCCAGCAGCATCCCGGTCACGACCAGGAACGACCGCGGCGTGTTCGCGATCCCGGCCGCACCCCACGCCAGCAGGCCGATCCCGGGTGGGTACTCCAGCGGCGAGTCGACCCATGGCACGCCGGCGTCCAGGCCGCGGGCGGAGAACAGAGCCGCGATGTCGCTGTAGCCAGCCCGGGTGTAGGCAGCCGGGAGGTCGAGGTGGGTGAACTTCCACCACACCGACAGCGCGACCGCGACGGCGGCCGCCAGTGCGGCCGACGCGGCCCCGGCCGGTGTCGCCCCCCGGGCATCGATCGAGGCGCCGCCCGGTCCGTCGGTTGGGACGGGAGACCGGTCCGACGCGGTCATCGGGGCAGCAGCAGGCCGACCACCAGCGCAGCCGCCCCCAGCAGGGCCAGCCCCAGGGAGCGACCGCCGTACCACCCGAACAGGGCCACGACCCCGCCCACCATCGCCAGTGCCGGACCCCACACCCGGACCTCCTCGTGGTCCGATTCCGGTTCTGCCGGCTCCACGCGGGTGCGGCCGGTGCGATCGATCCACGCGCCCTCGGGGGCGTCGTACCACCCGCGCAGCCGGGTCGACGGGAGGTCGAGGCGGTCCTCGGGCGGGATGCTGGCCAGCACCTCGCCCCACGAGGTGGCGAACTCGGCGCGCAGGTCGTCGGCCCAGTTCCGGTCCACGATGACCTCGGTCCGGCCCTCGGCCTCGACTCGCCGGTGCGGGATGCCGCGGTAGACCAGGATCCCCGCGAGGCGTTCGGCCACGCCCGGGTCGAAGGTGCCGAGCAGTCGGTCGACCCGTGCGGGGAGGGGAGCCTCGTCGGCGAGCAGCCGCGCACCGCAGTCGACACAGGTGGTCACCCCGTCGACGTAGGTGTCGTGGCAGCGGGGACAGATCGGCATGGCACGCGACTGCAGGCGGGTCAGCCCGCGTCGCCCTCCTCCCCGTCGACGGCCGGGTCGGTCGCCGGTGGTTGCTCCGCCCCGTCGCCAGCCGCCCCGACCTCGTCGTCCAGGCCGGCGAGCAGGTGCACGGGGATGTCGGGGACGCCCTGCAGCATCGTCTGGGCGCGGTCGACCGGGGCGGCCCCGTCCTGCGGACAGGCCGTCACCCACGGGGCGAGGTCGCGCCCACACGTCGGGCACACGAAGTCGTTCATGGGCAGGGTGACCGCATCACCGCCCTTCTCGTCCTCGCCGTCGTCCTCCTGGCGCTTGCCGAGCATGGCCATGTCAACGCTCCTGTCGGCGGAGTCGGGCGACGTGTCCCGCGGCCGCGGGCGGGGTCTCGTCGGCCCAGCGGACGCCGGTGTCGGGGCAGGCCCACAGGCGACCGGTGCCCGCACCGCCGACCGCCTCCAGGTGGGTCCGGGCATAGTCGACGGCGATCGCGCCGGTCAGGTGGTTCAGGACCTGGCAGCGACACGGGACCATTCGGGCGACTCCGGCGTGGGGTGGTGGACGGGACAACGATATCCCTCGGCTCGGTCCACCGGCAGGCGGCCCGGGCGGCCGGGGCCATCCCCGTCGAATGGACCCTTGCCGGCGCCGACCGGGATGGCGTAAGGTGACAGTTGGTCGGAAACCGCGACGCGCCCCGCCAGGGACCGTCGCTCTCCGTGCCGCAGATGTCAGGGCGGTCTGCCGCGGCTCCGGACGGTTTCGCGTCCGGTGCGTGGCCGGGGTGTACGTCGCGACCCCGCCACTGGCCCCTCGACGCCCCACGCATCCGCGACGACGTCTCGCCCGGGGGGCCGACATGTTCGGCGAAGGCTTCGACGACCCGAGGACGCCGCCTCCGACGGCGTCCGACCGGTCCGACCCGGCGACGAGCGCGCTGTCCCCGCCGCCCACCCGCACCAACGACGCCGACCTGGCGTGGTACGACGACCTGCTGCGCGCCGGTCGGTCCGAGCCGGAGCGGGTCCCGTGGTACCGGCGGATCTTCTCGCGGTCGCCCCGAGACCGCGACGAGAGCACGCGATCCCGGACCCGGCGCTCGTCACGCCGACAGGCCGGGACCGCGGCGGCTCCGACAACCGGGACGACGTCGTCCCACTCGGCCGGTCCCGGGACGCTGTCCACGGTGATGGGACTCGTGGTGGCCTCCGGGCTGGCCGTGACGGTCGCCCCCGGGTCCGCCGAGGATGTCGGTCCTCGTCCCGAGGAGGCCGTGGAGGTGACCGCGCCCAGCGGCGACGACACCGCCACGGCGGTGCCGGGTGCGGTCGGCGAGTCCGAGTCGGAGACGACGTCGAATCCGGCTCCGGGCCGGGTGGCCGTCCCGGACGCGCCGCCGCGGGCCCCGGACGAACCGACGCCGTCCGCGAGCGCGACCGACGGGGTCACCGAGGACCAGCCCTGGGTGGCCGTGGTGGACCGCCTCGACGTCGACGAGTTCAGCCGCGACGAGGCCGAGGAGCGCTCCATGACGCTCACGATCCTGGGCGTGGCCAGCGAGGCCGTGGCGTCCGAGGACCTGGGCGAGGAGCCCGGGTCGTGGGTGCTGGTGACCGGGCCGTTCGGGACCGCGGACCAGGCGGTCGCGTCCTGCGCGGATCGCGACGCAGCGGAGGTGTGCGAGCCGGTCCGGCGCCCCGGCTGAGCCGTTGGTTCCGCCCGACGCGAGCGCGCGCGCACGCCCGGGAGCCAAGGCCCGCGGGCACGGCTTGGACGTCTGGCGGCAATCCGTTGCCCGATCGGGTCCGAACGACCGACCGAGAACCCCCGGACGTGGTGGACGGCACGCGTGGTCCACCGCATCCCACTCGATCGACCACGTCGAGGACTGTCGCCCATGCCATCACCGGATCGCGCGAACGGCTCGCCTGTCCGCCGGCCGTCGTCGTTCGTGCGTGACCTGGGCGTGACGGTCGTGGTGTTCCTCGCCCTGGTCGGCGCGGTGGCCCGCTGGCTGTGGATCCGCGTCGCAAACGACCGAGGCGGCGACCTCGGCACCGACGCCGGCCCCCAGCACGTCCGCCGCGCCCACACCGGCGGCCCCCTCACGCTGGGTCCCGGTGGTCGAGGTGTTCGCGCCGGGCACCGAGCGTGACGTGGCCGAGCAGCGCGCCATGGCCGTCACCGCCCTGGGGTTCCCCGTGACGGCCATGAACTCGGACGAGGTCGACGGGATCGACGCAGGCTCGTGGGTGCTGGTGGGGATCGAGCGCGACAGCCTGGACGACGCGCTCGCGTCCTGCGAGGGGAGGGCCCTGCTCCGCACCTGCCAGGCGAACACGCTGGCCGACTGACGGCGACCGTGGCAGCCCGGGACGGGCCGTCGCCACTACCGTCCGCACCGACACCCATGGGAGGTGGCCGATGACGGACGACGCGGTGCCGCCACTGCCGGGCGCCGACGACAGCGTGCCGACCTTCCTGGCCGGCCTGGGCCTCGACGGACTGGTCGACATCCACGTGCATGCGATGCCGGACAGACTCCAGTCGGCCGTGTGGCGCTACTTCGACGGCCTCGACGACCCACCCTGGCCGATCCATCTGCGGGCCGACGGCGACACTCGGTTGGCGCACTTGGCCGCGACCGGCGTGGTCGCGCACACGGCTTTGGCCTACGCGCACAAGCCCGGCATGCTGCCGTGGCTGAACGGCTACACCCTCGACCTCGCCGAGGCCCACGACCAGGTGATCCCGACGTTCACGATCTTCCCCGACGACGACGTGGACGAGCAGGTGGACCAGGCGCTGGCGCGGGGGGCGCAGGTCTGCAAGGTCCACACCCAGGTCGGCCGCTACCACCTGTCCGACCCGCGGCTGGTCACCACCTGGGAACGGTTGGCCGCGGCCGGGGTGCTGGTGCTGGCCCACGTCACGGCGGTGTACGGCGTGGACGGCGGGGCCGAGTTCTGCGGGATCGACCGGCTCGGCGACCTGCTGGACGACCATCCCGACCTGCGGGTGGTGGTCGCCCACCTCGGCAACCCCGAGTTCGACGACGCGATCGTCCTGGCCGAACAGGCGAGCGACACCGTGCTGCTCGAGCCCTCCATGGCCCTGCACGACGGGCCCGTCCTGCGGCAGGACTTCACCACCGCGCAACGTGCGCGCCTGGCCGATCGGTGGCAGCAACTCGTGTTCGGTTCGGACTTCCCGTCGATCCCGCACGACCTCGCCGCCCAGGTCCGGGGCCTCGCCCGCCTCGACCTCGCCCCACCCCAGTGGCGCGCCGTCCTCCACGACACCGCCGCAGTCCGCCTCGACGAGGTGTCATCGCCCCGATGAGTGTGCGCCATCCCGGCCACCGGCGGCCGAGATCCCGCACGCCCGGGGGAGGGGGTCAGGACCGCCGTGGCGGTGAGGTGTGGCCGCGCCGGGCTACCTTCGGGGGCCATGGTTGACTCCCCGCACGTCCTCGACACGCTTCGTGCGCGCGGGTTCGTCCAGGACGTCACGGACGAACCGGCGCTGCGTGACCTGCTCGCGACCGAGCGGGTGACCTTTTACGTCGGCTTCGATCCCACCGCCAGCGCCCTGCATGTCGGGTCGCTGGTCGGGATGATGGGGATGGCCCACCTGCAACGCGCCGGACACCGCCCGATCGCGTTGGCCGGTGGAGCCACCGGACGCATCGGGGACCCCACCGGCCGCGACACCGAACGCGAGGTCATGGACGAGCGACGGCTGCAGGCCAACCTCGCCGGGATCCGCCGCGACCTGTCGCTGGTGCTCGACCTGGACGGCGACGGGTCGGGCCATGGGGGCCAGTTGGTCGACAACCACGACTGGACCGGGCCGGTGTCGTTCCTGGCCTTCCTGCGCGACGTCGGCAGCCACGTCCCGGTGTCCCAGATGCTGGCGCGCGAATCGGTGACCCGGCGGCTCGAACAGGGTGGGCTGACCTTCGCCGAACTGAGCTACCAACTGCTGCAGGCCAACGACTTCGCCCACCTGTACGCGGCCGAGGGCTGCCGGTTGCAGGGCGGCGGCAGCGACCAGTGGGGCAACATCACCGCCGGCATCGACCTGACCCGGCGCATGCACGGCGCGCAGGTGTTCGGGCTGACGTGGCCGCTGCTGTTGACCTCCGACGGCCGCAAGTTCGGCAAGTCCGCCGGCAACGCGATCTGGCTCGACGCCGACCTGACGTCGCCGTACGGCTACTACCAGTACTTCGTCAACGCGACTGACGAGGACGTCGTGGCGTGGCTGAAACTGTTCACGTTCCTGTCGTTGGAAGAGATCGAGGAGGTTGCCCGCGCCCATGAGGTTGACCCGGCCGCCCGCGCGGCCCAGCGCCTGCTCGCCCGCGAGGCCACCCGGATCGTCCACGGCGACGCCGGGGTCAAGTCGGCCGAGGCCGCCACCGAGGTGCTGTTCGGCGACGAGGCGTTCGTGGGCATGGACGATGCGGTGCTCGCCGACGCGTTCGCCGAGGCCCCGTCGATGGAGGTTGAGCGCGCGCGACTGGACCAGGGCATCGGACTGCTGGGCCTGCTGACCGAGGCCGGCGCCACCACCTCCAACTCCCAGGCCCGCCAACAGGTACGCCAGGGGGCGATCCGGGTCAACAACGCGGTCGTGGAGGACGAGCGTCGCACGTTGACCACGGCCGACCTCGCCTCGCCGACCACGCTCGTGCTGCGGGTGGGCAAACGTCGCTACCACCTCGTCCGGGTTGCGGACGAGTCGACCGTGGCGTCGTCGTGATGGAGCGCCTGACGTTCGGGATCGGCGGATCGGCGGTGTCCGCGCTGGTGGACGGACCCGACGACGGCGAGGTGGTGGTGCTCCTGCACGGGCTGTTGACGGGGGCTGAACTGTGGCGCGACGTCGCCGGTGTCCTGGTCGAGTCGGGACACCGGGTCGTGGCCGTGGACCTGCCCGGCCATGGCGAGACCCTGACCCCGGCCCGTGCGGACCACTCGCCGGGCGGCATGGCCGAACTGGTGGGGACCTGGCTGCGCACCACGGCCGGGACCGCCCCGTGGGTGATCGGCCATGACCTCGGTGCCGGCGTCGCCCAGGTCGTCGCGACCCGCTATCCCATGGCCCTGTCCCACCTCACCCTCACCGGCGCGATGGTCGACGACCGTTGGCCGTTGCCGTTCGTGGACCGCCTGCAGAAGCGGGCCTCGTCATCGATGCGCAACACCCTCACGGCGAACCGCCTCCACCGCTGGGTCGACCGCGGCCGCGGTCCCGGTGACGTGCCGGTGGCGACCGTCGATCGCGTCTTCGCCGGTGTGGACGGCGATCCGGAGGCCGCCCGCGCCCTCGACCGGGCGATCCTGGCCATGGACACCACGGACACCGTCGTGGCGGCCGCCCAGTTGTCGCGGTTGCCGATGCCGGTCGACCTCGCGTGGGGTTCCCACGACCCCTTCACCCCGGCCGACGAGGTGGCCGGGCGGCTGTTGGAACTGGCACCCCAGGCCGAGATGGCGCTGGTCGAGGAGGCCGGCCACTGGGCGCCGATGGAACGACCCGAGGCCTTCGTCGCGACCTGCCTCGACCTGCGCGGCCGCGACCGCCGCCGGGCCTCGGAGACCGCCGCCAGTGACGAGGATGACGCCGACGAGGCCACGCCGGCCTGACCCGACGATCGACCGGGCGTTGCGTCCGGACTTGTCGCGCGGCCCAGCGGACCGGTACGGTGTCACGACTGCCCGGGTCGTCGAGGTTCTGCCTCGCCAACTCCCGGGCCGTGTTCGTCCCGCCCCCGGCGCTGTTCGACATCCGCCGCGCGGCGCCCTTCACAACCTCAGATCTGCACCCCTGCCTCCACCGGCGACATGTCGGCGCCCACCGATGTCGCGTCCGCCCGAGGCCCCACGCCCACAGGAGGTGCCCTCATGCGGCACTACGAAACCATGGTCATCCTGTCCGACCTCCTCGAGGAGGAGGACGCGACCGCGCTCTTCGACCAGATCAAGTCGATCCTGGCCGACCAGGGAGGCGCCGTCCGAGACGAGTCCTTCTGGGGCAAGCGCCGGCTGACCCACGAGATCTTCAAGCGCGACCACGCCTGGTTCGCGGTCCTGGACTACGAAGCCTCGTCCGAGGCGGTCGCCGAGTTGGAGCGTCGCCTCAAGATCAACGACGACGTCTGGCGGCTCAAGACCGTCCGCCCGGAAATCCGCGTCCACAAGGCCTGATCCCCGACCTCGCGATCCCCAGTTCGACGGATCCACCCTCGCGCTCGTCGCACGTGTCGGGTTGGCTGTCACCACAGCCCCGACGTCAGCGACCGCACCCCGGTCCACCCGCTCGAAGGAATCACGATGGCCTACGAATCCAACATCGCCACGATGGTCGGCAATCTGACCGACGACCCGGAACTGCGGTTCACGCCGTCCGGTGCCGCGGTCGCCAACTTCACCGTCGCCTCCAACCGGCGCTACACCGACCGGTCCGGCCAGCAGCAGGAGGAAACCACCTTCATGCGCGTCAACTGCTGGCGCGACATGGCCGAGAACGTCGCCGAGTCGCTGCACAAGGGTGACCGCGCGATCGTCATCGGCCGCATTCGGGTCCGCTCCTACGACGACCAGCAGGGTGTGACCAAGTGGATCACCGAGATCGAGGCCGACGAGGTCGCCCCCAGCCTGCGCTGGGCCCGCGCCAGCGTCAACAAGTCCTCCGGCTCGTCGTCGTCCGGCGGTGGTGGCGGCGGCGGTGGTGGCGGCGGTTACAGCCCGCCTGCCCCCAGCGACGACGACGTCCCGTTCTGAACCGAGCCCACCCGGCACCGTCGGTCCGTCCGGCGTCGCCGCGACCCGGTCGGCCTGCCGCTGGCTCGGGTCGCACCAACGTCCACCACCCGACCACCACCTGACTCCGCCACCCCGGTGGCTGTCGCGCCCCACCCGGGCGCGGATCATCCGAGGAGAACCCACCATGGCCAAGAAGAAGTCCACCAAGCGCGGCAACGGCGGCGGCAAGCCCGTCCGCGCCAAGCCGTGCCCGATGTGCCAACAGGGCATCGAGTACATCGACTACAAGGACCTGGCGCTGCTCAAGTCCTACGTCACCGATCGCGGTCGCATCAAGGCCCGCCGCCAGACGGGCGCCTGCGCCCAGCACCAGTCCAAGCTCGCCGAGGCGATCAAGAACGCCCGCGAGATGGCGCTGATCCCCTACCTGGCCGGCTGACGCCGCCCTGCCGAGCACCGTTCGCACACGACATGATTTCACGAAGGAGCCGACGATGAAGGTCGTCCTGAAGCAAGAGGTGGACAACCTCGGGCTCGCCGGGGACGTGGTTGACGTCGCCGACGGCTACGGCCGCAACTTCCTGCTACCCCGCGGCATGGCCATCCTGGCCACCAAGGGTTCGATGAAGCAGGCCACGACGATGACCCGTTCCCGCAAGGTCGAAGAGGCCAGGACGATCGACGACGCGTACGCGCGCAAGGGCGAGATCGAGGAGATGACCCTCAAGATCGAGGCCCGCGTGGACGAGCGGGGTCGCCTGTACGGGTCCGTCGGCACCGCCGACATCGCCCGGGTGCTCAAGCAGCGTGGCCATCGCATCGAGCCCAAGCGCATCGACCTGCGGACCAACATCAAGGACATCGGCACCTACGAGGTCGAGGTCCAGGTCCACCCGCAGGTGATGGCCACGGCCACGCTCGACGTGCTGGACGAGGAGGGCGAGGTCATCGCGGGCCAGATCAAGGCGCCCGAGGTCGCGCCGCTGCCCGGCGAGGTCGTCGAGGGCGAGGTCTCCGACGAGGCCGAGGCCGTCGACGCCCCGACCAGCTCGATCGACTCGCTCGTCGACCAGGCACTGGAGGCCGCAGAGTCCCTGCCGTCTGACGACGACGAGGGCGACGACGACGACGCGGCGATCCCGGACGACGAGGCCGAGGACGTCATCCCCGACGCCGTCTGACCTCGGTCCTCGGTCAGACCTCGACTCCGGTGACGTCAGCTGCCCGACTGCTCGACGCCGCTGATGCCGCCGCCCGATCGGGCGGCGGCGGCATCATCGTGTCGGGTGGTTCCTCGGTCGCCGGCTCGGGCCAGCAGTCGTTGCTCGGCGTCATGGTCCAGACCCACGGCGGGACGATCGGCGCGCGGGGCCGGGGCCCCTTCGTCCTGCATCCAGGACCACGTGTCGGCCACCGTCTCGGCGATCGGTCGCGGGTCGAGTCCGGCGTCCAGGGCCTTCGACGTGTCCGAACCGTGCATGGTGTCGTGGAGTTCGCCCGGCGGCAGCCAGATGGGCAGGGCGGTCCACGGCTCGACCTCGGCGGCCGCGACATCGTCGGGGGTGACCCACCGCAGGGTCGCGTCGGACCCGGTGGCCGCGATACAGGCGTCCAGGACATCGCCCATCGTCGCGCGGCCCGAGCGGCTCACCACGTCGAACGGACCGGATCGTCCCTCCTCCAGGGCGTCGAGGGTGAATGCGGCGAGGTCGCGCACGTCGATGTACTGCAGCGCCAGGTCGGGGGGACCTGGGGCCGGAACCTCGCCGCCGGCGTCGATCCGGTCCAGCCACCACAGCAACCGACCGATGTCCTCCCATGGGCCCAGGATCAGGTCCGCCCGGACCAGCAGCGCGTCGGGGAAGGTCGCCGTGGCCGCGGCCTCCCCACCGGCCTTGCGCTGGGCGTACTCCTGCTCAGGTCCGCTGGTCGCGTCACCGTCGACCCTCTCGATCGACTCGTCCGCACCGGCTGGCCGGGGAAGGGGTAGACCGAGCGGCTGGAGATGTAGGCGAACCGCTCGACCCGGCCGCCAGCGCTCGGGCGGCGTCGTCGACCGCGAGCGCCTCGTCCGACCAGGTGTCCACGGCCAGGTCGAAGGTCAGCCCCGCCAACGCTCCAAGGCCTTCGGCGTCACGGCGATCACCGTGCACCTCGGTCGCCCCGTCGGGAGCCGAGCCGGTTCCGCGGTTGAAGGTGGTCACGTCCCAGTCGCGGGCCAGGCCGTCGGCGACCAGTGCCCGGCCCACCGAACCTCGTGCCGCCCAGGACCAGCAAGCGGGTCATCGAGCATCTCCTCGTGGCGGGTCCCACCGACCCAACCCGGTCGGGCCCGGCGGGTCAATCGTCGGGCGGCCCGGGGCCCAAGGGCGTGATCCCGGGCCACGCAGGTTCGCTGCGGTCCGCCGGCCGAAGCACGTCCGGCCGAGCGGGCGCCCGGGCCGATGGGACGGCTTAGGGTGGCGGGGTCCTCCACACCACCACTTCGAACGGGATCGCCCATGGCCAGCAGCATCGGAATCCTCACGGCCGGCGGCGACGCGCCCGGCCTGAACGCGGCCATCCGCGCCATCGGCAAGTCCGCCGTGAGGGCCCACGGCATGCAGGTGGTCGGGTTCCTCGACGGGTTCCGTGGGTTGATGGACAAGCGCCACGTTCGGCTCGACGCGGCCGCCCTGTCCGGCATCCTGACCCGGGGCGGCACGATCCTGGGCACCAGTCGCGCCAAGGTCCAGAGGATGTCGGTGGGGGACCAGACCCTCGACATGACCAGCGCGATGGTCGACAACGCCCGCGAGATGGGGGTCGAGGTGCTGGTGTGCCTGGGTGGTGGCGGGACCCAGAAGAACGCGCTGCGACTCCACAAGGCCGGCTTGCCGGTCGTCACCCTCCCCAAGACGATCGACAACGACGTGTGGGGGACCGAGCGAACGTTCGGCTTCGACACGGCGCTCAACATCGCGACCGAGGCCATCGACCGGCTGCACTCGACCGCACACAGCCACCACCGCATCATGGTCGTCGAGATCATGGGCCACAACACCGGGTGGCTGACCCTGGGTGCGGGGATCGCCGGCGGTGCGGACGTCGTGCTGGTCCCCGAGCTCCCGTACGACGTCGAGGCGGTCGCGGAGTCGTTGCTGCAGCGCAAGGCCGCCGGCAGTCGGTTCAGCATCGTGGCCATCGCCGAAGGCGCGATCTCGGCCGCCAACGCCGCCCACCTCGCCGAACTGCGACAGGCCAAGTCGGACGCGGAGGGCAAGGAGGCCAAGAACACGGCCAAGGCGGCGCGCGCCGAGTTCGAGACGTCCCGCGAGGGCCACACCCTGCGCCTTGCCGACCAGTTGGAGGAGATGACCGGCATCGAGGCGCGTCTGACCATCCTGGGGCACGTCCAGCGTGGCGGGACCCCGTCGCCCAAGGACCGGCTCCTCGCCACCCGGCTGGGGGTCGAGGCCACCCGTGCGGTGGCCGAGGACGACACCGGCGTGATGATCGCCGACCGCGAGCGCACGGCCGTGCGCGTCCCGCTGGAGGAGGTCGCCGGCAACCGCCGCAGCGTCCCGCTCGACCACCCCTGGATCACCACCGCCCGCGAACTCGGCATGGGTTTCGGCGACTGAGCCCAGCACCCGCCGCACGCGAGAAGCCTTCGGGGTCGGCGGGCGGGGCGTCGGGGCCGTTCGGGCCGGGTGGTGGTCGGGTGGAAGGGCTTCGGGGTCGGCGGGCCGGGTGTCTGGGCCGTTCGAGCTGGGTGGGGGTCGGGTGGAAGGGCGTCGGGGTCGGGCGGCGGGCGGGAGTGTCGGGGCCGTTTGGGCCGGGTGGTGGTCGGGTGGAAGGGCGTCGGGGTCGGCGGGCCGGGTGTCGGGGCCGCTCGGGCCGGGTGGTGGTCGGGTGGAAGGGCGTCGGGGTCGGGACAGGCTCGGCAGGTGTCGGGGTGATCGGGCAGCCGACCCAAGGCGAAGCGGGCGGGTTATCGTGGGACCAGCCGATCAAGGACGTCCATCCGCCATGGCCGACTTCCGCTTCGCCGACCACCGGGCGGTGCTGTTCGACCTCGACGGGGTGCTGACCGACAGCGCCTCGCTGCACGCCGCTGCCTGGAAGTCCATGTTCGACGAGTTCCTGCTGCGCTGGTCCGCCGACCACGGGCACCCGTTCGAAACCTTCGAGATCGATCCGGACTACCTCACCCACGTCGACGGGATGCCCCGCTACGAGGGGGTCGCGGCCTTCCTCGAGTCCCGTCGCATCGTGCTGCCCGAGGGACAGCCCGACGACCCGCCCGACGCGGACACGATCCACGGCCTGGGCACCCGCAAGAACGACCTGGTGCTGCGCCTGATGCACGAACGGGGCGTCGATGCCTTCGACCGCAACGTGGCGTTCGTGGACGCGGCGGGCGAGGCCGGCCTGCTGACCGCCGTGGTGTCGTCGTCGCGCAACGCTGTGGCGTCGCTGCAGTCCGCCGGCATCCGCGATCGCTTCGAGGTCATCGTGGACGGCGTGGTGGCCGCCGGGGAAGGACTGCCCGGCAAGCCCGCCCCGGACACCTACCTGGAGGCGGCCCGACGGCTGGGGGTCGAGCCCGGGGACGCGGCCGTCGTGGAGGATGCGGTTTCGGGGGTCGAGGCCGGGCGGCTGGGCGGCTTCCGGACCGTGATCGGGATCGGCACCGGCGACCAGGTCAAGCGGCTGCAGGACGCGGGCGCGGACCTGGTCGTGACCGACCTGTCGACCCTGCTCTGATGAGGACCACCCATGCTGCATCGTGAGATCGTCGGGCTGCCGACGACGGTCTACCCGGTCGACGAGTGGGCACTGGTCGAGTGCGAGGTCGACCCGGACTACCTTGCCCGTGCCGAGACCATCTTCTCGCTCTCCAACGGCTACGTGGGCGTGCGCGGGGCCCCCGACGAGGGTCGTCCGCAGCACGACCTCGGCACCTTTGTCAATGGCTTCCACGAGACCTGGCCGATCACGCATGCCGAAGAGGCGTTCGGCTTTGCCCGCACCGGCCAGACGATCGTCGCGGTCCCCGACGCGCGCCGCTTCCACCTCTACGTCGACGACGAACCGCTCCAACTGACGATGGCCGACATCGAGTCGTTCGAGCGCCGGTTGGACATGCGCACGGGCGAACTCACGCGCGAACTGGTCTGGCGGACCCCGTCGGGCAAGCGCGTGCGGGTCCGGTCTCGGCGGCTGGTGTCCATGGCCCACCGCCACCTGGTTGCGTTCCGGTACGAGGTCACGATGCTGGATGGCGAGGCCTCGGTCGTGATCTCGTCACAGTTGCGCCACGAGGCCGCCACCGACGAGTCCGGCCGGATGGTCGGTGACGTGTTCGATCCGTCCACCGACGTCACCCTGGAGGGCATCGACGACCCGCGCCGGTCCGAGTCGCTGGGCGACGTGCTGGTGTGCGAGGGTCACGAGTCGGCCGGCCGCCGCGGGGTCCTGCGCTACGCCACCAGCACGTCCGGCATGACCCTGGCGTGCGGCATCGACCACCACGTCATCGCCGATGTCGTTGTGGACGAGGACGCGGTCACCGACCGCGCCCGGGCCAAGACGGTCTTCTCGGCCGACCTAGGCTGCGGGCAGTCGCTGGTCATCGAGAAGGTGGCCGCCTACGCCACCTCGCACTCCGCCCCCAGCATGCGCCTGGCCGACGGCGTCAACCGGGTCCTGGACCGGGCAATGGAGCGTGGTTACGACGGCCTGGCTGCCGAGCAGGCGACCTGGTTCCTCAACTTCTGGGAGGCAGGCGACGTCCGGATCGAGGACAACCCCGTCGTCCAGCAGGCCGTGCGGTGGTCGCTGTTCCAACTGGTCCAGGCATCGGCGCGGTCCGAGGGCACCGGCATCCCGGCCAAGGGCCTGACCGGGTCCGGCTACGAGGGCCACTACTTCTGGGACACCGAGATCTACGTCCTGCCCTACCTGACCTACACGATGCCGCGTGCCGCCCGCAACCTGCTGCGGTTCCGCTACACCCTGCTCGACGCCGCCCGTACCCGGGCCCGCGAAGTCAACCAGGCCGGGGCGTTGTTCCCGTGGCGGACGATCAACGGCGAGGAGGCCTCGGCCTACTACGAGGCCGGCACCGCGCAGTACCACATCAACGCCGACATCGTCTACGCGATCCGCAAGTACGTCCGCGCCACCGGCGACACCGACTTCCTGGTCGACGAGGGCGCCGAGATCCTGGTGGAGACGGCCCGGTTGTGGGTCGACCTCGGCTTCTTCCGCAACGGACGCGCGGAGGGCTCGCCCGAAACCTTCCACATCCACGGGGTCACCGGTCCCGACGAGTACACCACCGTCGTCAACGACAACGCCTACACGAACCTGATGGCGCGCCTGAACCTGCGCTACGCGGTGGAGGTGGTGCGGATCGTGGAGGAACACCATCCGGACGTGCTGGCACGACTGCGCCATCGCACCGACCTGCGCCCCGGCGAGGTCGAGGAGTGGGAGCGGGCCGCCGATGCGATGTACGTCCCGCACGACGAAGATCTCGGCATCACGCCCCAGGACGAGCACTTCCTCGAGAAGCAGCGCTGGGACTTCGAGGCCACCCCGCGAGACAAGTACCCGTTGCTGCTGCACTTCCACCCGCTGGTGATCTATCGTCACCAGGTCATCAAGCAGGCCGACATCGTGCTGGCGATGTTCCTGTTGCCGGCCGAGTTCGACGCCGACCTGACGCGCCGCAACTACGACTACTACGACCCGTTGACGACCGGGGACTCGTCGCTGTCCGCCTCGACCCAGTCCATCATGGCGGCCGAACTGGGCGACGCCGCGAAGGCACTGGAGTACTTCCGCTTCGGGCTGTTCGTCGACCTGGGGGACGTTGCCGGCAACGTCGCCGACGGGGTCCACGTGGCCGCGGCCGGTGGCGTGTGGCAGACCCTGGTGTACGGGTTCGCCGGCTTCCGCGACGACGACGACGTGCTGGCCTTCGATCCCCGGCTGCCGTCGAACTGGCGGCGGATGTCGTTCAAGATCACCACGGCGAGCGGACGGGTGCGCGTCGCGATCGGGCGGCTGGATGTCACCTACACGCTCGAGGTCGGCGAAGAGATGACGATCCGTCACCGCGACGAGGTCCTGGTCCTGAAGGCGGGCGAGGGCGTGCTGCGCGACCTGACCGCCGGCCCGTCCGCCCCGACCCCTGTGTCCGGACCCCGCGCCGTCGACGCCACGTCGGTGTCCGCTTGACCGCGGACGCCAAGGCGCCGGGCGGATCCGGACATCCCGGTCCCGCGGCCGGGATCGGACGACCGGTGGGGTGATCGGGCCGTCGGTCGGTCCGCGGTCGGGCATCATGGGACCACTGTTTCGAACCGTCGCCGGAGTCACCGTGTCTCGTTCCCGCACCACGCCCCTGCCTGACCACCCCAACCGCCGGGTCGTGGTCGAGGCGGTCCGTCCGTCCGTCGAGGGCGGCCGCTTCCCGGTCCGGCGGGTGGTCGGCGAGGCGATCCAGGTCACCGCCGACGTGTTCGCGGACTCCCACGACCGGGTCGCCGCGGTCGTCCGGTCCCGCCCCGTGGGCCACGATGACTGGTTCGAGTCCCCGATGGAGGTGGTCAACCCCGGCCTGGACGGCTTGGCGGGCCAGTTCCGGGTCTCCTCGATGGGCCGGTGGGAGTACCAGGTCCAAGCCTGGATCGACCACTTCACGACTTGGCGCCAGGACCTGCGAAAGAAGGCCGCCGCGGACGTCGACGTGGAGTCCCACCTCGCCGGCGGGGCGATCCTCCTCAAGGGCATGGTCGGACGCCGCCGCACCACCTCCCACACCCAGGTCCGGGACGCGGCCAAGCAGTTGACCGACACCTCGTTGGATCGCGGGACCCGAGTCGGCGTGGGGCTGGACGACGGACTCGCCGGCCACGTCCGACAGGTTGATCCGCGCACCCATGCGACCGAGACCGACCCGTTGCAGGTCGACGTCGACCGGGTCCGGGCGCGCTTCTCCAGTTGGTACGAGTTGTTCCCCCGCTCGCTGGGTGAGCCGGGCGAGCACGGCACCCTGCGCGACGTCGTCGACCAGTTGCCGCGCGTGGCCGACATGGGCTTCGACATCCTCTACCTGCCACCGATCCACCCGATCGGTGTGACCCACCGCAAGGGTCGCAACAACGCGGTCACCGCCGGCCCCGACGACCTCGGGTCACCATGGGCGATCGGCGCAGAGGAAGGTGGCCACCTGGCCGTGCACCCGGACCTGGGCACGGTCGACGACCTCCGCGACCTCGTGGCCACGGCGCGGGAGGAGTTCGGCATCGACGTGGCGCTGGACATCGCCTTCCAGTGTTCACCGGACCACCCGTGGGTGACCGAGCACCCGGAGTGGTTCCGGACACGTCCCGACGGGTCGATCCAGTACGCCGAGAATCCGCCCAAGAAGTACGAGGACATCTATCCGATCAACTTCGAGACCTCCGACCCCGAGGGTCTGTGGAACGGCCTGCTGGAGGTCATGCAGTACTGGGTCGACCAGGGTGTGCGGGTGTTCCGGGTCGACAACCCGCACACGAAGTCGTTCCGGTTCTGGGAGTGGGCCATCACCGAACTCAAGGCGGCCACGCCCGAGCTGATCTTCCTCGCCGAGGCCTTCTCGCGACCCCGGGTGATGGAGGGGTTGGCCAAGCGCGGGTTCAACCAGTCGTATTCCTACTTCACCTGGCGCGAGGCCAAGTGGGAACTCGAGGAGTACCTGCGCTACCTCACCGACACCGACGTGGCCGAGTACCTGCGTCCCAACTTCTGGCCCAACACGCCTGACATCCTGCCGCCCCACCTGCAGTTCGGCGGGCGCAACATGTTCGTCCAGCGCCTGCTGATGGCGGCGACGATGACCTCGAACTGGGGCATCTACGGACCCGCCTTCGAGTTGGGGCAGAGCGTGGCCCGACCCGACCACGACGAGTACCTCGACAACGAGAAGTACCAACTGCGTGACTGGAACCTCGACGACCCGGACTCGCTCGCGCCGCTGATCGCCCGGGTGAACCGCATCCGGCGTGACCACACCGCGTTGCAGTCCACGCGCAACCTGCACCTCCACGCGACCGACTCCGACGCGATGCTGGCGTATTCGAAGTCCGACCCCGACAACGGCGACTGCGTGCTGGTCGTCGTCAGCCTCGACACCCAGTGGCGCCACGGGGCATATGTCCACCTTGACCTGGCCGCGCTGGGCATCGGCGACGACCAGTGGTTCCTGGTCGACGATCGGCTGGCCGAGCAGCGCTTCCACTGGCGCGGTCCCAGCCAGTACGTCGAACTGGACCCCGGCCTCCCCGCCCACGTCTTCGCGGTGCACCCCCAGTAGCCTCCACCCGGTCACCGCGTCGCGGGTGCACGACACCGGGGTCCCGGGTCGCGTCGCACGCCGACGTCGTCCACTGATGGTCAGGACTGCCCCGCATGGCATCCAGCGATCTCCGCTCGGCGGGCGTGTCGGCCGTGCAGCCACGGTTGTACGGGACCTTCGAGGGCGTCTTCGTCCCGACCCTGCTGACCATCATGGGCGTGATCCTGTACCTGCGCACCGGCTGGGTGGTCGGCAACGCCGGGCTCGGCGGCGCGATCGCGATCATCGTGTTGGGCTACGCCATCACGGGGACCACGGCGATGTCGATCGCCTCGATCGCCACCAACACGCCGCTGGCCGGGGGTGGGGCCTACGCGATCATCTCGCGCTCGCTGGGGCTGGAGGCCGGCGGGGCCGTGGGTGTGCCGCTGTACCTGTCCCAGACCCTGGCAGTCGCGCTGTACGTGTTCGGGTTTCGCGGTGGCTGGGAGTTCATCTTCCCGTCCCACCCGGCGCTGGTCGTGGACCTGGTGACGTTCGTCGCGATCGTCGCGATCGCCGCGGTCAGCGCGGCCTTCGCCTTCCGGGTCCAGTACGTCATCCTCGGCCTGATCGTGGGTTCGATCGTGTCGGTGGTGGTGGCCGCGTTCACCGGCTCCATGGACGTGACGCCGACGCTGGCTGGCAGCTACCCCGGCGCGCCCGAGACCGATTTCGCCGGGACCGGATTCTGGGGGGTGTTCGCGGTGTTCTTCCCGGCGACCACCGGGATCATGGCCGGCGTCAACCTGTCAGGCGAGTTGCGGGACTCGCGCCGCAGCATCCCACTGGGGACGTTGAGCGCGGTCGGGCTCACGCTGGTGGTCTACCTGGGTGCGGCCTGGTGGCTGTCGCGATCGGCCACCCCCGAGGTGCTGGTGTCGGACTACCTGATCATGGTGCGCGAGTCCGCGTGGGGCCCGGCGGTGCTGGGCGGGTTGCTGGGGGCGACCTTCTCGTCGGCGCTCGCCTCGGTGGTGGGGGCACCGCGCATCCTGCAGGCCCTGGGGGAGGCCCGACTGCTTCCGGCGTCGTCGTGGTTCGCGGCCCGGACCCGGGGTGGTGAGCCGCGCAACGCGCTGATCCTGACCGCCGCCATCGCGTTGGCCGCGATCATGCTGCGGGACCTCAACGCGATCGCGCCGGTCATCACGCTGTTCTTCCTGATCGCCTACGCGACCATCAACGTGGTGGTGCTGATCGAGGAGGTCCTGGACCTCGACACGTTCCGACCGACCCTGCGGTTCCCGCGATTCGTGCCGTTCATGGGCGCGGTCGGCTGTATCGTCGCGATGGTGGTCATCAACCCGCTCTTCGCCGTCGTCGCGGTGGCGGCGATCGTTGGCGTCTTCGTGTTGTTGCTCCGTCGCGGGCTGGACAGCCCCTTCAGCGACGTGCGTGGCGACGTGTTCGCCGCCATCGCCCAGTGGGCCACCCGGCGAGCGATCGAGTCCCGATCGTCGGCCGAGCGCGGGTGGCGACCGCGGGTGCTGGCCCCGATCGACGACGTCTCCTCCCTGCGGGCCGCCAGTTCGTTCCTTCGTGACGTGACCTTCCCCAAGGGCACGGTCAAGATCGTCGGAATCCGCCACGGCGACGACGACCGGGAACTGACCGAGGCACTGGCACGATCCAGCGCCTACCTGCGCCAGGACGACGTCGCGACCTCCTGGTCCGTCATCGACCAGGCCAGTTACGAGGGTGGGTTCCTGTCGTCGATGCGGGCGTCGGAGGGGGCGGGCAAGTCCAACATCGTGTTCCTGGACTTCCCTCGCGACGCGACCGCCCAGCGCCACGCCGAGGCCGTGCTGGCCGAGGCCGCGGGCGCCAACCTCGGGGTGCTGATGCTGGCCAGCCAGCATTCGGGTCGCCTCGGCGGTCGTGGGGTCATCAACCTGTGGATCCGTGAACAGGGTCCGGAGTGGGCCGTCACGACCAACCTCCAGCACTCCAACCTGGCCATCCTGCTCGCCTACAAGCTGCGCCGGAACTGGGGCGGCGACATCAACCTGGTCACGGCCGTGCGTGACGAGGCCCAACTCCACGAGGCCGACGAGTACCTGCACAGCCTGGCCGAACTGGCCCGCCTGCCCGGCCCACCGGGGGTGCACGTCGTCAACCGCGGGTTCGTCGAGGCGCTGTCCGTGGCGCCGGTGGCCGACGCCAGCATCTTCGCGTTGTCCCCGACCGTGGACTTCGACGGCCTCCGAGCAATCATCGAGGCCAGCGAGACCCCCTGCGTCTTCGTCCGCGACTCCGGCATCGAGTCCGCCTTCATCTGACGCCGGCCCTCCTGCCGGACCTG
>JBBSMS010000023.1:0-31171 GCA_038233055.1 Nitriliruptorales bacterium | reverse complement strand
GTGGGGCAAGGACCTGGGCGCGTGGCGCGGGCATGCTGGCGGGCGTGACCTCGCCCCGCACCTGCTGGGTGCGCTGGCCGACGTCGACGGGATCGACCGGATCCGGCTGATGTACCTCCAGCCCGCCGAACTGCGCCCCGATCTGCTCGAGGCGATGGTCGCCATCGACGAGGTCGCCGACTACTTCGACCTGTCGTTGCAGCACGTGGCCGCCCCGGTGCTGCGCGCGATGGCGCGGTCTGGCAGCCCTGACCGCTTCGGTGCCCTGGTCGAGCGCATCCGCACGCTCAGCCCCGACGCGGCGATCCGCAGCAACTTCATCCTCGGTTTCCCGGGCGAGGACCCCGGCCACGTCGACGAACTGGCCGGCTTCCTGGACACCCACGAACTGGACTTCGTCGGGCTGTTCACCTACTCCGACGAGGACGGCACCCCGGCCGTGGACCTCGACGACCACGTGGCCGCGACGGTGGCTGCCGAGCGCCGCGACCGGATCGCCGACGTGGTCGAACGGGCCAGCGACCGTCGTGCCCGTGATCGCATCGGCGACCGCCTGGCCGTGCTGGTCGAGGAGGTCGGCCCGGACGAGGTCGTGGGCCGCTCGCACCGCGAAGCCCCCGAGGCCGACGGCGAAGTCACGGTCGTGGACGCCGACGGCCGCCCGGCGGGGGTCGCCGTCGGGGACCTGGTGACGGTCGAGGTCGTGGACCACCTCGGCGTGGACCTGGTGGGGCGCGTGGGATGAGCGACCGGCAGGCGGGGCAGGAACCGGCGGCCACGCCCGCCGATGACACCCCGTCCGGTGATGGCGCGACCGATCGGTCCGGCCCGGCCCCGACCGAGCCGGCCACGCGGGGCCGACGCGCCCGCGACCACCGACCGGACGACCAACCGGCGGATGACCGGGGCCTGGCCGAGGTGGTCGACGACGCGCTCGCCGACCCCGAGCCGTTGTCCGCCGGCGACCTGCGGCGCTCCGAGCCGCACCCGCTGAACGTGCCGAACGCGGTCACCTTCCTGCGGGCACTGCTCGTACCCGTGATCCTGTGGCTGCTCGCGTCCGGTGACACCTACTCGCGCTGGTGGGTGTTCTCGATCTTCCTGTTCGCGGCCCTGACCGACTCGATCGACGGGTGGGTCGCGCGGCGCTGGCACGGCGTGACCTCGTGGGGCCAGCTGGCCGACCCGATCGCCGACAAGTTGTTGATCATCGGGTCGCTGGCGTCACTGGCCACGGTCGGGGAGTTGCCGTGGTGGGCGGTGTGGGTGATCGTGTTCCGCGAGGTCGCGGTCACGGTGATGCGAATCGGACTTGTTCGTCGCCGGGATCTCGTGTTGCCGGCGTCGATCCTGGGCAAGGTCAAGACCGTCGTGCAGGTGCTGGCGGTGCTGGCGTTCCTGATGCCGGGGGTGGGGACGGTGATCCGGTTCGGTGCGCTGTGGGCGGCCGTGGTCGCCACGATCGTGTCCGGCCTGGACTACGCACGCCACGTCGCCCGACTGTCGTCGGAGTCCTCGTCGTGACGTCGTGACGACCGCCGGCCCCCGGCTGCGCGGGGCGATCCTGTCGGTCGGGACCGAGGTGTTGGGCGGCGACCAGGTCGACACCAACGCGGCCTGGTTGGCCCGGCGGCTGAAGGAACTGGGCGTGGTGCCGCGACTGACGCTGGCCGTGTCCGACGACCTCCACGAACTGGTGGACGGGCTGGAAACGGCCATGGCCCGGGCCGATGTCGTGGTCGTCGGTGGTGGGCTGGGGCCGACCTCCGACGACCGAACACGGGCCGCCGTGGCCCGCGTGGCCGGCGTGGACCTCGAACGGCGGGACGACTTGGTCGAGGCGATCGAGGCACGCTGGGCCGACTTCGGGCGCGCGATGCCCCCCAGCAACCTGGTCCAGGCCGAGGTGCCGGCGGGTGCGCGCGCGATGGCACCGGTCGGGACGGCACCGGGGTTCTCGCTGGCGGTCGGCGAGGTCGACCTGCACGTGCTGCCGGGCGTGCCGTGGGAGTTGCGGGAACTGTTCGACCGGGACGTCGCCGACACGATCCTGGCGCGGGCCGGGGGAAGCGTGCTGGTCACCCGGACGGTCCACGTCGCCGGGTTGGGCGAGTCCGACGTCGCCGAGCGCCTGTACGAGGTCGAGGCCGCGGCCACCGCCGCCGGGGTGGAGGTCGCCTACCTCGCCACCCGGGGCGGGATCCTGGTCAAGTTCACGGTCGAGGGTGACGATCGCGACGTGGTCCGTGACGCCTCGGAGGACTGGGTGACTGCGACCGCCGAGGTCCTTGGCGCGTCGGTGGTCGGGGTCGACGACCAGGGACTGGAGGTGGCGGTGGTGCGGGCGCTGGCGGCTGCCGGCCGCACGGTCGCGGTGGCCGAGTCGGCCACGGGCGGGCTCGTGCTGGAACGCCTGACGGCGGTGCCGGGTGCCTCGGCGGCCGTGCGCGGGGGACTGGTCGTGTATGCAACCGAGTCCAAGGTCACCGTCGCCGGCCTCGACCAGGACCTGCTGGCCGCGAACCCGCCGGTGTCGGAACCGGTGACGGAGGCGCTGGCCGTGGCCGTGCGCGAACGGTTCGGAGCCGACATCGGGGTTGCCACCACGGGGGTCGCCGGCCCCGACGGCCAGGATGGTGTGCCCGTGGGGACCTGCGTGTGGGCGGTCGCGGACGCCGACGGCAGTGCGGTGTGGTCGCGCCACTTGCCGGGTGACCGCGCGGCCGTGCGCGACCGCCTCGCCAGCGCTGCCATCGATGCCGTGCGTCGCCGCCTCGCCCGGTAGGCGCGTTCGTGCCCGCGCCGTCGCTGGTGGACCCCGAGGGCCCGATCCCGGACACGTGGTTCCTGGGCCTGTCGATGTCGGCCCGCGTGCGTCGTGAAGTGGTGGCCCGGCTGGGGTTGCTGCCCGCGTCATGGCCGGCGGTGGCATGGACCCGGCCGTCCGGGTGGCACGTCACCGTGGCCTACCTCGGTCGACTCGAGCCCGGCCGGCCGGAGGTGGTCCTGGACCGGGTGACGGCGGCCGTGGCGGAGTCGCTGCACGGGCCGGCCCGCCTGTCCCTGGGGCCGCCACGGTGGTTCGGTCGGGCGCTGGCCATGGTGGCGATCGCGGACCCCGGACTGGTGGCGGTGCAGGCGCGCGTGGCCGCGGCCGTGGCCGATCCCGGCGAGGTGGGCGACGCGGACGTGGCAGGCCGACGTGCGTGGCAGCCCCACGTGACGCTGGCGCGCCGGCGACGGACGTCGGTCGGGGGACTGGTGGACGACGTCGCGGCCACCCTCGACGGTGCGCCGATCGATTGGACCCCGCGGGCCGTCACGCTGTTCGGGTCGCGCGCCGGCACCGGACCAGCCCGCTACGTCGCCGAGGCGTGCGTCCCGCTGGCCCGTGACACCGGGTCCTGACGGCGCCACATCCGCAGGGGCCGTTGCCTCGGCCGGCGTCGGCGGCGGCGCGGGACGAGTTCGCCGTGGCCGCCAGGTGCCAGGTGTCAGGTGTCGGAGTCGGCGGTGGCCTCGGCCGTGGCGGCGGTGTCGGCGCCGGCCGGGCGAGCCCACACCTCCTCGTCGTCGTCCATCTCGTCGGTCGCCACGAACCCGCAGGCACGCCACAGTCGCTGGGCCGCATGGTTGTCCGGGTGGACGGTCAGGCGCATCTCCCCGGCCCCGAACTCCGCCAGCAGGGCACGTGCGGCGGCGGCGCCCAGCCCCCGGCCCTGGTGGTGGGCGTCGATCATGAAGCCGCCGATCCAGGTCACGCCGTCTTCGTCGCCCCACATCGCATGGCCGACGACGGCGCCCTCGTGCGTGACCGCGCGCGAGTTCCACTCGCTGTGCTGGCCCAGGACCAGGTAGCGCGCAGCCAATGGGAACACCCAGTCCTGCTGGTCGGGACGGGAGGCGACGTCGGCGACCGCGGCCCAGTTGCGGTCGCTGATCGGCACGACCTCGACGTTTGGGTGCGGACGGCCGTTGACGTGGCGCGGCACGGCGTCGGGCAGCGGCGCCTTGGTGGCGCGCAGGTCGGCCAACCGAGCCCACACGGCGTCGAAGGCCCGCATGGCCTGCATGGCGTCGTACAGCGCGCCGTGGGCCTGGAGGTCGTCGTGGGCGACGCCCAGCGCCCGGCACGTGCGTGCCAGCGACCGCGGCCCCTCCGGTTCGTCGGCGAGCAGCGGCAGTGCGAGCGTGCCGACGTCGATCAGATGGTGGTCCCACGTCGGACGCAGCCCGAGCTTGTGGCACATCAGGTCGAAGTGACGTGCATCGAAGTCCGGGACCGCACCGACCAGGTGGCCCCCGTTGGCGTCGGCCAGCAGTTGGCGCATCCACACCAGTGCCGGTGTGCGCGGCTGCCGCGCGATGCGGTCGTGGTAGTGGGTCATTTCGAGGGCGGTCGGCTCCGCGGCGTCCAGGGTGTGTTCCGGAAAGTACTGGCGGGTCTCCTCGTGTCCGTCCTCGAAGCGCACGATCCAGGCCACCTCGGTCAGTTCGTGGCGAGTGTGGTCGAGTCCGGTGGCTTCGGTGTCGATGAAGACGAATCGGGGCATGGGTCAGGGTCCGGGTGGTCGGCAGGACTTCGGGAGGCTACTGAAGGACCGTGACCCGACCGGGCGATCGGGTCCGCGACGTCGCCGATCCCGGCGGCGGCACGGCTGTTGGGCGGAATCGGTGGCCGTCGGCAGGACGGTCGGGGGGGAGGCGGTGGCACACGAACGCGTGTTCGACTAACCTGTCGAACAGGCGTTCGACGAGGGAACGACCGGCTGTGGACGGCGCGTCGCCGACCGGCGCCTGTCCCCCGAAGATGTCCCGAAAGATGTCGCGGGTTGTCCACAGTCCCGACGGCACCTGCACCACCGTGTCGCACCCGGTCAATACGGTTCCAACCGTTGACCTCGGACCCGGCCCGCACGCCGACCCGCATCACGACCCCGCCCCACGACCCCGCCCCACGACCACCGTCATCACCCGTCACCACAAGGACCCGGCATGAACCGCGAAAAGTCCCTGCAGGCCGCCCTGGCCTCCATCGAGAAGCAGTTCGGCAAGGGGTCGGTGATGAAGTTGGGTGACGACGACCGGCCGCTGGTGCCGGCGATCCCCACCGGTGCCCTGTCGCTGGACATCGCACTGGGCGTCGGTGGGCTGCCCCGGGGTCGGGTCGTGGAGATCTTCGGCCCGGAGTCCAGCGGCAAGACCACCGTGGCGCTGCACGTCATCGCCGAGGCGCAGAAGGCCGGTGGGATCGCCGCCTTCATCGACGCCGAGCACGCCCTGGATCCGACCTACGCCCGCGCCCTGGGGGTCGACATCGACGAACTGCTGGTGTCGCAACCCGACACCGGGGAACAGGCGTTGGAGATCGCCGACATGCTGATCCGGTCCAGCGCGGTGGACATCCTGGTCATCGACTCGGTGGCGGCACTGACGCCGCGCGCCGAGATCGAGGGCGAGATGGGCCAGTCGCACGTCGGGCTGCAGGCGCGCCTCATGTCCCAGGCCCTGCGCAAGCTCGCCGGGTCGCTCAGCAAGTCCAACACCTGCGCCGTGTTCATCAACCAGTTGCGCGAGAAGATCGGGGTGATGTTCGGTTCGCCCGAGACCACGCCGGGTGGCCGCGCCCTGAAGTTCTATTCCTCGGTGCGGTTGGACGTGCGTCGGATCGAGTCGCTCAAGGACGGCACCGACGTCGTGGGCAACAAGGTCCGGGTCAAGGTGGTCAAGAACAAGGTCGCCCCGCCGTTCCGCATGGCCGAGTTCGACATCATGTACGGCGAGGGCATCTCCAAGGAGGGTTCGCTGCTCGACATCGGCGTCGAGGAGGGCCTCGTCCGCAAGGCCGGTGCTTGGTACACCTACGACGGCGAACAGCTGGGGCAGGGACGCGAGAACGCCCGCAGTTTCCTCAAGGAACACGTCGACATCGCCGAGGAGATCGAGCGCCTCGTCAAGCAGAAGCTCGGCATCATCCCCAACCCCGATGCCGAGGACGAGGCCGACAAGGCCGACGACGAGTCGGCCGCCGACGCCGAGGACGGTGACGACGAGTGACCGCCGGACCCGACGACACCGAGGCCGCCGGCTTCCGGTCGGCGGAGGACTGGTTGGCCGCCAAGGGGATCGCGCGCCGCCCCATCCGGGTCGACCCCGGTCCCGCTGACGGGGAGGATCCGTCCCCGTCAGGCCCCGATCCGTCCGTTCGCGAACTCGGCCAACTCGCCACCGAGGCACCACCGGTCGTCCCGGGTGATGGCGTCGACCCGCACGCTCCTGGTGCCGACGCGATCGCGGCACCCGACGACGGCGTGCCGTCGCCGCCCGCAGAACTGGGTGACGAGGTCTCGCGTGCGCTGGCCTTCATCCAGCGGTCGACGGCCTCCACGCCAGCAGCCAGCGGACGGCTCGAGCGCAAGCTCCGATCGCGCGACGTGCCCGCGGCGGCGATTCGCGTCGCGATGGCCGACGCCCGTGCGCAGGGGCTGGTCGACGACGCCGCCATGGCCGACGCGCTGGTCGAGGAAGGTCGCGTCAAGGGCTACGCCCCGCGTCGGCTGCGTGCCGACCTCCGCAAGCGTGAACTGGCCGATGACGTGATCGACGCGGCCATGGACCAGATCGGCGACCGCGATCCGGAAGCGGTGGCGTTCGACGTCGCGGCCCGCAAGGCGCGTGAATACGGTGGGTTGGATGCCGAGACCGCGTTCCGCCGGCTCGTCGGCTTCCTCGCCCGCCGTGGTCACAACGAGGGACTGGCTCGCAAGGTCGCCCGGCAGGTCGTCTTCGACGACCGCGAGTCCGACCGCGTCACCGGTCGCTGACCGCTCCAGCCGTCGTCGGGTGCGGCCCCCTGCGGGCCGGACAGGTGCGGGGACCTGGGCAGGGTGGGGCGAGTGGGACAGCGGCAGTTGACTGCCGGCCGAATGCACCGGGCGACGCCTACGCTGGGCCGCACCCCGTCCGGACGTGCGCGAGTCCGGACCCGAGCGTCCGTGGAGCGTGACATGACTGTCCTGCAGGCCTGGTTCCTCGTCGGTGTCCCCGGCCTGCTGGTCGTGGCCGCGCTCTTCGTCGGTCACTCCCGGATCCGCGCCTATGCCGGGTATGCGGTGCTGGCTGCGCTGGTCGGCACCTTCCTGTCGGTCGCTGGCGGCGCCATCTCCGCCGGGATCATCGGCATGTTGGTCGTCGCGCTGGTCGCGACCGCCCAGGGCGCCGAGGAAGCCACCGACCCCGAGCACCACGAGACCCGCGACCGATACACCCACGCGTGACCTCCCCGCCTGACCGCGGCCGCGAAGACCGCACGCCGCCGCCGAAACCCCGCCGGGTGGGTGTGGAATCGGCCGGATGTTGCCGGGACCACGCCCAGTTGGGATGGGGGGAGGGTCGGGGCGGTCGCAGGGAGTCGTGGGGGGCGGCACACTGGGTTCCGACCCCGGCACTTCTGTCCACCTCCCGTCGAGTCCTGCATGAGTCGCACCTACGCCATCCGCACTTTCGGGTGCCAGATGAACGTGCACGATTCGGAACGCGCCGCCGGCATCCTCGAGACCATGGGGTATCGGCGCAGCGACGAGGTGACCGAGGCCGACCTGGTCCTGCTCAACACCTGCGCGGTCCGTGAGAACGCCGACAACAAGTTGTACGGGACGCTGGGCCACCTCAAGCCGCTCAAGGACGAGCGCGGCACCACCATCGTCGTGGGCGGGTGCCTCGCGCAGAAGGACGGCGGCGCCATCACCGAGCGGGCGCCGTGGGTCGACGTGGTCTACGGCACGCACAACCTCGCGAGCCTGCCACGGCTGCTGGCCGAGGCCGACTCGACCGAACTGCCGGTGCTGGAACTGGTCGAGGCGCTCGAGACCTTCCCGTCGGCCCTGCCGGCCAAGCGCGAGGTCCGCCACCACGCCTGGGTGTCGATCTCGGTCGGGTGCAACAACTCCTGCACGTTCTGCATCGTCCCGTCCCTGCGCGGCCCCGAGAACTCCCGGCCCGCCGGCGACATCCTCGCCGAGGTCACTGCCCTGGTCGACGACGGCGTGGTCGAGGTCACCCTGCTGGGCCAGAACGTCAACTCCTACGGCCGCGACCTCGACAACCGGCCGCTGTTCGCCGACCTGCTGCGCTCGATGGGCACCGTCGACGGGCTCGAACGGGTCCGCTTCACCTCACCGCATCCGCGCGACTTCACCACCGACGTCCTGCACGCGATGGCCGAGACGCCCAACGTGTGCGAGCACCTTCACCTGCCGCTCCAGTCGGGCTCCGACCGGGTGCTGCGGGCGATGCGCCGGTCGTACCGGTCGCGCCGCTTCCTCGACCTCGTCGACCGCACCCGGGACCTGCTGCCCGACGCCGCCCTGACCACCGACCTGATCGTGGGGTTCCCGGGCGAAACCGACGACGACTTCGAACAGACCCTGGAGGTGGTCGAGCAGGCGCGTTTCGACCAGGCCTTCACGTTCCAGTACTCGCCCCGCCCGGGCACGCCCGCGGCCGAGATGGTCGATGACTTCGTCCCGCCGGAGGTCGTCGGCGCGCGGTACCAGCGGCTGGAGGCCCTCACCCGGCGCCAGTCCCACGACGCCCACGCGGCGCTCGTCGGCACCGGTCGGGAACTGCTGGTCGAGTCGCCGTCCAAGACCGACGACACCCGCCTGTCCGGCCGCACGCGTGGCAACCACCTCGTGCACTTCCCGCGGAGGGACGACGTGGCGCCCGGCGACCTGGTGACGGTCGACATCGTCGAGGCCGCCGCGAACTACGCGATCGGCAGTGCGCCCACCTCCGTCGTTCGCACGCGTGCCGGTGACGCCACCCGGGCCGCCCTCGCCCGCGGGGACGGCTGGCAACTGGGGACCGACGCCGTCCTGACGCCGCCCGTGGGCGCCGCTACCCCGGCGGCCGCCGCGGCCGCCGGTGGGCGCATGGCCCTGCCGATCCTGCCCTCCTGACCGGTGCCGTCCGCGACCCCGCCGTCCACACCACGACCCCCGACCCCATCCTCGAGTGAGCCGATCACCCCGATGCCCCGGGGTGATGCGCACACTCGACGGAGGGTGGGGGAGCGGGTGTGGGCGATCGTTGGGCCGACGGCATCCGGGAAGTCCGACGTCGCGATGGCCGTGTCCGCCGCGGCCCGTGACCTGGATACGACCGGCGGGCGTGCGGTCGAGATCGTGGCCGTGGACGCCTTCACGATCTATCGCGGGCTCGACATCGCCTCGGCCAAGCCGTCCCGCGCCGACCGGGCCGCCGTCCCGCACCACCTCGTCGACGTGCTGGACGTGGACCAGGAGGTCTCGGTCGCGGACTTCCAGGGCTGGGCACGCGAGGCGATCGACGGCATCCACGGTCGCGGCAACACCCCACTGCTCGTCGGGGGCTCCGGCCTGTACTTCCGGGCCGTGGTCGACGACCTTGACTTCCCGCCGACCGACCCGGCGGTCCGGGCCGACCTCGGGGACCGGTGGGCGGGCGACCCGCGTGGCGCCCACGCCGCCGTAGCGGCCACCGACCCCGAGGCCGCTGGGCGGATCGAGCCCGACAACCTCCGCCGCAGCATCCGTGCGTTGGAGGTGGTCGCGCTGACCGGGCGAACGTTCTCGTCCTTCCGGACCGCCTGGGACGACCACGACAGCCGCTACGACCTGGTCGTGGACTACCTCGAACCACCCACGGACGTGCTCCGTTCCCGAATCGCCGATCGGGCCAAGCTGATGGTCACCGCGGGCCTGGTCGACGAGGTGGCCGCGCTGGACCGGGTCGGGCTGTCCACCACGGCCGCGCAGGGCATCGGGTGCGCCGAGGCCCTGGCGGTGTTGGACGGCGACCTCGACCACGGCGACCTTGCCGAGGCGATCACGCGTCGGACCTGGAACTACGCCCGGCGCCAGCGGTCGTGGTTTCGCCGGGACCCCCGCTGTGCCGCCCACCGCCATCGCGACGCGTCCGACCTGTTGACCCGGTCCGGGCTCGGGCCGGCTCGGTCGGGCGAGCCCGTCGGGATGGACTCGGGTACCGCGGACGTTGCCGCCGACGCCGGCCCTGCGTCGCCGGCGGATGCCTCGTCCATGCACGACGCGTCCGCGCACGCCCCGTCCTCGACAGGTGGTTAACCGTGAGCCCCAGCACTCGTGACGCCCAGCGACTCGCCGACCTGGTGGTGCTCAAGGCCCACGGCACCGGCAACGACTTCGTCGTGCTCGTGGACCCTGACGACACGCTGGTTGACCTCGCCGCCGACACCGTGGCCGCCCTGTGTGACCGCCACCTGGGCATCGGCGCCGACGGCGTCATCCGCGTCGGTAGCCCACCGGCACCGGGCGACTTCGGGGACGTCGAGGTCGACGGGGCGCAGGTCGCGATGGACTACCGCAACGGGGACGGCACGATCGTGGAGATGTGCGGGAACGGCATCCGGGTGACTGCGCGGATCGCGGTCGAGCACGGCCTGGTCGACCCCGACGCCGGACAGGTCGCCGTGGCCACCCGTTCGGGCGTGCGCGTCGTCGAGCTCCACCGTGTCGATGGCGTCGTCACCGGTGCGACCGTCGACATGGGTTCCGCCTCGTCTGCGGTGGTGCAGCTCGGCCTCGATCCCGACGCCGACACCGCCGACCTGGTGCTGGCGGGTGTCCCGGACAGGCACTGGTCGGCGGTCTCGATGGGCAACCCCCATGTGGTGGGCACCGTCGACGACCTCGACGGCGTCGACCTCTCGGCGCTCGGCCCCACCGTCGAGACCCACGAGGCCTTCGCCGAGGGGACCAACGTCAACCTCGTCGAAGTGGGTCCCGACGGCCACGTGCGCCTGCGGACGTGGGAGCGCGGGGTCGGCGAGACGATGGCCTGCGGGTCCGGGACGTGTGCGGCCGTGGCCGTGTTGGCCGACCGCGGCCTGGTCGACCCGGACCAGGGCCCCGTCGAGGTGGGCGTCGCCGGCGGCAAGTTGGTCGTGCGTCGCGACGAGCGCGGCCACCTGCTGATGACGGGTCGGGCCCAGGTCGTGGCCCGCCTCGTCCTCGACCCGGCGTGGCTCGCCCGACTGGGCTGACCGTCGGCGTCTCGGCGGGGACGAGGCTGCCGTCCGGCCATCGAACAGGCCCCGACCGGCCGGACGCGGAGCTTGCCGCCGTCGCGACGCTTGCCCGGTGACCGACGCCGTCGGAGACCGACGCGCGGGCGTCAGCTGCGAGTCCTGGTGACCTCCACGTGGTGCTCGTCGGCCATGACGAGCTCGGGCACCGGTCCGTCGCCATCGGATCCCGACCGGTACGTCTCGAGCCAGGTTGCGTACCGACGAGTCAGCCACCCGGCGCTGGCGCCGTGCAGCACCAGGCTGGCCAGCACGGTCGTGGCCAACACCGCCAGGGCGCGGTCGGGCAGGTCGCCCCCGGCCTCCTCGACTGCCAGCAGCACGAACAGCACGGTTGCCAGGCCGCGGGGACCGAACCACCCGATGAACGTCGTCGTCGGCCACCGCAGGCCGGTGCCGGCGAGGGCAACCACGACCGGCACCATCCGACCCACGGTCAGGGCGGCGACCACGACCACCAGGTCACGCCCGGTCAGCACGGCCAGGCCGTCGGGCAGCAGCGTCATGCCGAAGGCGAAGAAGGCGGCGATCGTCAGCAACCGGGCGCTGTCCTCGGTGTAGGCGGTCACCTCGTCGGCGGTGCTCCCGCAGGCCTGGCGGAACGCCGAGCCGGCCAGGAACGCGGCCACGAACGTGACCGCCCCCGTGGCGATCGCGGCCGCCACGACGAGTCCGACCAAGGCGACGATCGCCAACTGGGCGAACACCTCGTCGACCAGGTCCCGCCGTCGCGCCGCGCGCAGCAGCAGGCCCGCGACCGCCCCGATGGCGATGCCCAGCACGATCGCGGTCCCCAGCGGCACGAGGAACGCGTTGGCGACTCCCTGCGCGTCCTGCATCTGGCCCGCCGACATGGCGATGGCGATGGTGACCACCGGCGTGGCGAACCCGTCGTTGAGGCCCGACTCGACGTTGACGGCCTCGCGCACCACCGCGGGCAGGTCCTCGGACTCGACGATGACCCGTGCCAGGGCGGCATCGGTCGCCGACAGGGCAGCGCCGACCAACAGGGCCGGGCCGATCGGAAGGTCCAACACGAGGATGGCCAGGCCGGTCAGCGTGGCGATCGACAGCGGCAACCCGATGCCCAGCAATCGCCTCGGCAGGCCCGATCGGTGTCGCAACGAGCGCAACGGCACCCGTGACGCGTCCACGAACAGGACCAGCGACAGCGTGACCTCGGTCGCCAGTCGCAGGCCGGCGGCGTCCAGCGACAGTTCCGGACCCCCGAGGAGGACCAGGGCCAGGCCAGCCACGGTCGCGATGGCCGGAGGCGTCACCGGGCCGTTGACCAGTCGGCGTGACACCAGCGACGACGCCAACACCAGGGCGAGCAGGACGACCACGGGGACCACGGACACTCCCGGACGCGGGGCGGCGGTTGCGGCGGTCGACGCAGCCGTCCGGCACTGTAGGCAGGGTCGCGTCCGGGCCGTCGATCGGGCTGGCAGCAGTGTGGGCGATGGCTGACGTCGCCATCGGCAGCATGGCGCGGGGCGGGGTGCCACACTTGCCACCGCAACCATGCCGGCCGGCGGGCCGGCGACGCCACGGCCAAGGAATCCGACCATGCAGCGAATCGCCGTCCTCACCAGTGGCGGCGACGCGCCGGGGATGAACGCGGCCCTGCGCAGCGTGGTCCGCGCGGCCGACGCCGCGAAAGTCGAGGTGCTCGGGGTCCGGGACGGCTATCGCGGCCTCCACCGCGGCTGGATGGAGCCACTCGACGCACGCGCGGTGTCCGGGATCCTCCACATCGGCGGCACCATCCTGGGCACCGCCCGGTCGCATTCCTTCCGGTCTGTCGAGGGGCGCCAGGACGCGCTCAAGATGATGGACGAGCACGGGGTCGAGGGGCTGGTCGTCATCGGCGGGGACGGGTCCCTGCAGGGCGCCGACCTGCTGGCCCAGGAAGGCGACGTCCCGGTCGTCGGCGTGCCGGGGACGATCGACAACGACCTCACCGGCTCGGACTTCACCATCGGGTTCGACACCGCGGTCAACACCGCGCTCGAAGCCGTCGACCGGATCCGCGACACCGCGTCCAGCCACCACCGGCTGTTCTTCATCGAGGTGATGGGGCGCCAGGCAGGCTGGATCGCGACCTACGTCGGGATCGCCGGAGGTGCGACCGCGGCGCTGGTGCCCGAACAGGACGTCGACTTGGATGCGTTGCGCGAACGGGTCCGCGACTCGTTCGACATGGGCAAGCGGTTCTGCCTGGTCGTGGTCGCCGAGGGCCAGCCCGGTGGCGCCCGTGCCGTGGCCGAGCAGATCTTCCCCGCCGACAGCGACGTCGAACTGGACCACCGGGTCACGAGCCTCGGCCACATGCAGCGGGGTGGGTCCCCGTCGATGCGGGACCGCGTGCTGGGTGCTCGCCTGGGCGACGCCGCCGTGCAGGCCCTGCTCGACGACTGCAACCGGATCATGGTGGGGGAGGTCCGGCTGGAGCTGAACCACTGCCCGTTGACGACGGCGTGGAGCCAGGAGTCGCACCCACCCGCGCACCTGTTGGGCCTGCTGGACCGCCTCGCCCGCTGACCGCACGACGGGGCGATCGCGTCGGCGTGGCAATCCCACTGGTTCGCCCCGGCTCCGTACGAACGTGCGTGGACTTCAACGCATGGTCCGATTTGGCCTCGTTGCGTGTTCGGGCGCGGGATAGCCTGACCATTCCCCACACCCCGCGAGCCCGGAGGCCCATTGGCCACGCCCGATCCCACCACCTCGACGACCCACGGCGGCAGCGACGATGCGCCCGGCGTGACCCGCGACGACATCCGGGACGAGGCCCGGGACGACGAGCCCCGGGTCGATGGACCCCGGACCGATGAGTCCGGGGTCGACGAACCCGAGGTGGACGTCGATGGCCAGCAGGCCGTAGTCGACCTTTCCCGGGCAGACCAACGCCGGGCCGACCGCGACGTCATCGACGAGGGCGCACCGCGCGAGGGCGTGGACATCATCCGCCCGGTCGAGCGTGCGGTCATCGTCGCACTGCAGCGCCCCGGCACCTCCGACGGCCAGATCGCGGCGTCGCTGGACGAACTCGAAGCCCTGCTCGACACCGCCGGCGCCCAGGTCGTCGAACGGGTCGTGCAGCGGCGCGATGCCCCGTCGGCCGCGACCTGGATCGGCCGGGGCAAGGCCGAGGAACTGCGGTCGATCGCCCGCACGATGGACGCCGACGCGGTGGTCTTCGACGACGACCTCGCCCCGGCCCACCAGCGCAACCTGGAGGAGATCATCCGCCAGAAGGTGCTGGATCGGACGATCGTCATCCTCGACATCTTCGCCCAGCACGCCACCAGTCGCGAGGGCAAGGCCCAAGTGGAGATGGCCCAGTTGAACTACATGCTCCCACGCCTGCGTGGGTGGGGTGAGGCGTTGTCGCGCCAGGCCGGTGGTCGCGTCGCCGGCGGCGGCGGCATCGGTGGTCGTGGTCCCGGTGAGACCCAGTTGGAGGTGGACCGTCGGCGCATCAACCGGCGCATCTCCAAGCTGCGTCGCGACCTCAGCGACTATGACCGCATCCGCTCGACCAAGTCCAAGGACCGCACCGACCGGCGGGTCCGGACCGTGGCGCTGGTCGGCTACACCAACGCGGGCAAGTCGTCGTTGTTGAACGCGCTGACCGGGTCGACCGTCAAGGTCCGTGACCAGTTGTTCGCCACGCTCGACCCGACCGTGCGCAGCCTCGACATGGCCGACGGTCGCGACGTCGTGGTCACCGACACGGTCGGGTTCGTCCGCAAACTGCCCCACGGGTTGGTGGAGGCCTTCACCTCCACGCTGGAGGAGTCCGCCGACGCCGACCTGCTGCTGTTGGTGGTCGACGCAGCCCATCCGGACGCGCTGACCCACCTGACCGCGGTGCACGAGGTGCTCGAGGAGATCGGCGCCGACGAGGTCACCGCGCAACTGGTGCTCAACAAATCAGACCTGGCCGACCCGGTCGAACTGGCGTCGCTGTCGCGGCACCTCGCCGGACGGATCGGCCACGAACCGGTCGTCGTGTCGGCCCACACCGGGGACGGGATCGACGACCTGGTCGAGGCGATCCGCACGCGCCTGCCCGGCCAACGGGTCGACGTGACCGCGGTGGTGCCATGGGAACGCGGTGACCTGGTGTCGCTGGTGCACGACCGTGGCGACGTCCACGAGGAGGACCACCGCAACGACGGGACCCGACTGGTCGCGACCGTGGACGAGGACGTGGCCCGCACGCTGGGCGACTACCTCGAGGAGGACCCGTTCGCCGAGGACCCCGAACCGTGGGAGACCGTGGGCGCGACGTCCCGGGCGGCGCCTGCGGCGGCATCCGGGGGCGACGCGGCCTGACCGGTCCGGCCGCACGAGCCGTGCCTCAGCGGACGGAGCGGAGGACCGCGGTCACCTTGCCCATGATCCGGGCCTCGTCGTCGGGCCGGACCAGGATCGGCTCGTAGTTCTCGTTGGCCGGGTCGAGGTAGACGTGGCCAGCCTTGGTGCGACGGAAGAACTTCACCGTGGCCTCGCCTTCGACCAGGGCCGCACACATCTCGCCCTGCTCCACCTGTGGCTGTTCACGGATCACGACGTAGTCGCCGTCGAACACGCCGGCCTCGATCATCGAGTCCCCACGGACCCGCAGCATGAACAGCGTTCCGTCGCCGACCAGGTCGGCCGGCAGGGGATACGTGGCCTCGACGTGCTGTTCGGCCACGATCGGCGCACCGGCCGCGATCTCGCCCACCAGCGGGATCTGGCGATGGAGCGACGCCGGCACGTCGCTGAAGCGCTCGGAGTCGGGGTCGAGGTCGAGTGCGCGCGGCTTGGTCGGGTCGCGCCGCAACAGGCCCTTGTCCTCCAGCGTCGACAACTGGGAATGCACCGACGAGGGCGACTTCAGCCCCACCGCGTCACCGATCTCGCGGACCGACGGCGGGTAGCCGTGGTCGCCGGTGTAGGCATGGAGGAAGTCCATGATGGCGTGTTGGCGCGAGGTCAGGTCGGACATGTCGCTCATCCCGGGGGCCTCCGGTGGGTGGTCGGTCGCGGTCGGTCGTGCGGCGTGGTCGCTCTGTGCCGCGGTGGTCGGGTTGGTGGGTCGGGTTCGGTGGTGGGGGGTCCCGGCCGCGACCACACGTGTGCGCTGCGTGAACACGTGTTCGAATGGTAGCAGCCGATCGGCCCGATGGCGAACACCTGTTCTGGTTGGAAATTCGCCACTCGTGTGGCCATTGTGGTCAGTGATGGAACAGTATCTCGCTGACCGTACACCTGTTCGGGTTTGACTCGAACAGGTGTACGGTGTTGACTGGCCGCAGGCGAACACGCGTTCGGTCGACCAGGCCGGGACGGGAGCGGCGACCGGGGTGTCACACCCCCTCGTACGGTCCCACCCACTGCTCGACCGGCCGACCGCCCGCCCCGCATGACCCGACCCGCAGTACCCGACCAGCAGCCGAACAGATCGCCCGACGCCCGACCAGGAGCATCCCATGAGCGCCGCCATCCACCCCTTCCCCGGGCGCGACCCGAACCTGGGCCTGCTCGACCCGGCGGACGACCTGTTGGCCGAACTGGCGGTCGCGGTTGGCTCCCGGCCGTTGGCGGCGGGTGAGCGGATCCGCCACCTCCCAAGCGGCGACCACCGCGCCACGGTCCATCCGATCGCGCGTGCCCGTCGTGGCGGGGCCAACGATCTCGTCACCACGGAGCGTGGCGTCGGCCTGCGTCGGCACCACCTCGTGCTCGCCGCCATCACCGTGGCCCTGGCGGTGGCCGTGGCGGTGCTCACCGGACTGGTGGGGGCCAGTGCGGACGGCGAGGTCCCGATCGCCGGCACCACGACGCTGGAGGGTGGCGAGACCATTTGGGGCATCGCGACCGAGATCACCCCGGCCGGCGGCGACGTCCGCGAGACCGTGGCGTTGTTGCTCGACGCGAACGACCTCGACTCCCCGACGGTCCCCACTGGCACCCTCGTGCGCCTGCCCGATCTGGACGGCTGACCGGGCCGGACGGGGTCGGTTGTGCGCCCGGCGCACGTTGCGACCACCCGACCAACCCTCCAGCCATCCGGCTGCGAATCCCTTCATGCCCGGTGTCCTTGCACCCGCCCTGTCAAGGCACCGGGCATCCCCATGTCTCGGGCATGCTCGGGCCGTTCCGCCCGTCACCGCCGCCTCGCGCGACCGCGTCCTGACCTGCCGTGGGGTCAACCCGCGCCCCCAGCACTGGCCCGCACTGGCTCGCCAGCGCGCTCGTCAGGCTTTCGGTGGGGCGTCCTTGCGCAACTCGGACAGTTCCGACTCGAAGTCCTCGGGGCCTTGGAAGTTCTTGTAGACCGAGGCGAACCGGACGTAGGCGACCGGGTCCAGCCCCCGCAGTTCGGCCAGCACGGCCAGTCCGACCTGTTCGGACGTCACCTCGCTGCCCTCCTCGCGCCGCAGGCGTGCCTCCACCTCGATCGCCGCGCGCCGCAGGTCGTCCATGGGCACGCGGTTCTTGGCGGCCCGGGACATCCCTTCCAGCACGTTGCCCCGGGAGAACGGCGACACCGCGTCCGAACGCTTGCGAACCATCAACGGTGGTTGCTCGATCCGTTCCAACGTCGTGAAACGCCGCCCACATCCGCCGCACTCGCGCCGCCGACGCACCGTCGTGCCGTCGTCGGTCGGACGCGAATCGACCACCCGGTCGTCGTCAACGGCGCACACCGGACATCGCACGGCCCGAGGGCCTTCCACTGGTGGGTGCCGACCGGTCGTGGTCGACGGTGGCAACATAGACCCTGGTGGCACCCGTGGTCGTCCGACCTCCCGGACACGCGGGCACCTCCCCGATCACCTGCCCTCGCCGTGCCGATGCCCGACTCGGCCGAGGGCCGTCCCCAAGTCGAACCGCCAGGAGCCTGCATGGAACCCTTCGAGGTTGGAGCCGCCACGACCAAAGGTGACGGCCACGTCGTCGCGGTCCGCGCGGCCGACCACCTGTGTGGGCCGCCCGGGGTGGTGCAGGGTGGGCTGGCCGCAGCCCTGCTCGCCGGTGCCGCCGCCACCGCCGCCACCGGCGCGACCGTGACCCGGGTCGCAGCCCGCCTCCACCAACCCACCCCGACGGCCACACCGTTGGCGGTCACGCTTTGGCCGGCATCGATCGATGATGCCGCCGACCTCGGCGTCGACTCGTCATCCGGGATCTGGGCCGGTGCGGTGACCCCCGCCGATGAACAGGACGACGGCGAGGCCACGACGGTGCGGGGTCACGTGCTGGTCGACGGTCGCCCGGGGGATCCCGACGACCACGACGACCTGGTCGCGATCGCGATGCGCGACCCGTTGCCGCGACCCCAGGCGGTCCCGGCCGCCCCGGACTGCGTGGTGTGCGGGGCCCGCAATGATCGGGGCCTGCACCTGTTCCCGGGCTGGTTCTCCGATGGTGCGGTCGTCGAGGCATGGGAGGGTGACGGAGACGTGGCTGGTCCCGGTGGCATGTTCGTGCGACCCGAGGTCGTCGCGGCCGTCCTCGACTGCCCGACCGTGTGGGCGACCCGCGACCACTGCCGCGCGAATGGGTTCGGCGGTGCGTTGCTTGGTGGCTTCGACGTCACCTGGTACTCGCGCCTGCCGGTGGGGGAGTCGGTGCGCATCGCGGCCGTGCTCGACCACGCAGACGGCCCCAAGATGTCGGCCCGGGCCGCCGTCGTAGGCGCGGACGGACTGGTGTACGCGGTCGCCTCGGCCCTGCAGATCGGTGTCACCACCATGCCCGGCGCCGACCCCGATCTCGACCCCTTCGGCGACGACCTCGACGACTGATCCCCCACCGGGGAGGTGTCGGGTGGGTGTGATTCCGGCAACATGTGGCCGGTTCGGCTCACGGCTCGCGGGAGACGGACGCGGGTGTCGCAGCGCGGTCCTAGGGTCGCAGGACCTCCACTCGATCGCTGGACGGACCAACCATGGCCGAAGATCGTGTTGCCGACGAACGCCGGACGCTGACGCAGATGCTCGATGTCCAGCGCCGGGCCCTGCGCTGGAAGCTCGAGGGACTGGACCAGGCGCGGGCCAGCACCACGCTGGGCCCGTCCAGCCTCCACCTCGCCGGGCTCGTCAAGCACATGACCCTGGTCGAGGAGGGCTGGTTCGTGGCCGCGTTCCTGGGTGGGGAGCACTCGCCGCCGTTCGACGCCGTGGACTGGGACGCCGATCCGGACTGGGAGTTCCGCACGGCAGCCGACGACGACCCGGCCGATCTGCTGGCGGCCTACGACGCGATGTGTGCACGCAGCCGCGAGATTGTCGCCGGGGCCTCGCTGGATGACCTCTGTACACGGTCCCGTCCGGGCGAACCGGTCAACCTGCGCTGGGTCCTGGTCCACATGATCGAGGAGACCGCACGCCACGCGGGCCATGCCGACCTGCTGCGCGAGTCGATCGACGGCTGTGTGGGTGACTTCCCGCCGGACCCCGACGATGCGGACCTGCACGATGCGGACCCCGACCACGCGGACCCTGACCACCCGGACTCCGCAGACCCGGCCTGACGCTCGGGCGTGTCGGCAGTCGGCCACCAGCGGGGTCTGCGTGACCCACACGAATGCACCGCGGGCCCGCCACGCGACCCTGCACGTCGCGACGGACCCGCGGTGGGTCGGTGGTCGTGTCAGCCCTGCGGCGGTGGGGGCGGCGGGTTCCCACCGGGAGGCGGCGGCGGGGGCGGCGGTGACATCCGGGCCGACGCCGGTGCGATGTGGGCGGCGGGTGCGGCCGGTGCGGCCGCGGTGCTCGGCGACGGCCACGACGACGCCCCGGTTCCCGTTGGGACCAGTTCGGGCGCGGCGGCGGGCGCGGGCGGGACGGGCGCCGGCTCGCCCTGGCGGGCGGCGGCGGCCGCGGCTTCGCGGTCGGCGATCTCGCGCGCGGACAACGGGGCCCCGATCGGTTCGGGTGTCCGCGCCGGTGCGGTCGTGCCGTCCTTGCCACGACGCATCAGCAGGACGATGACGGCCCCGATGCCCAGCACGACGACGGCGACCAGGCCATACAGGACCAGGTCGTCGACGGCGGTCCCCGCGTCGGCCCGGGCCACGGCAGTGAGGTCGTTGCGGCCACTGAGGTCGAGGTCCCACGCGACGGTGTTGTCCTCGACCTCGCCGTTGCTCTCCAGCACCTCGCCCGGGAACGTCAACCGGATCTGCATCTCGGCGCCACCCAGGAACATCGACGGGTCCATGCCCAGGTCGCCGCCACCCTCGACGTCGCCCTCGGTCATGTCGAAGGCCCCGGTCACGCGGTAGACGTCACCGTCACGCTCGATGCGCAGGGCGTCACCGGGCTCGTCGCCGGCCTGGTCGTTGAAGGCTGCCAGCGGGACGGCGTCGAACACGTACTGCTGGCCGACCCAGTCCTCGTCCTCGTAGGGCTCGATGGCCACGCCCGCGATGTCGTCGGGGAACGGCTGGTCGCCCTCGCCCAACATGTCGTCGACGGAGGCCGCGTCGCCACTCATCTCCAGCAGTGCGCGGTCGACGGCGAACACCATGGTGCCGCTGATGGTGTCGTCGGACGCGACCGTCATGTCCATGTCGAACCTGATGCAGCCCGACAGCAGCAGCGAGAGCATGGCCGTGAGCAACAACGCCGTCGCCGCCCGTGGTCGTGTCCTGGTGTCGTCCATGATGCGTCCCCATCTCCAACGATGTGCCGGCGTCCCCGTCGGACGCCGGCGGTGCGCCCTTCCCGGCGGTGGGGATCATACGAACGGCCCGGTTCGGGGAGGCACTCACAGCAACGATGCGGGACCACGGTCCCCGGCGCTGGCGACCGGCGTCCGACGGCTGCGGGCCGGCCGTGCGGCGAGCGCACTCCGACAGGCGTCGTCAGGTGCTCCAGCGGAACAGCGCCGCGGTCAGGTCGTCACCGAACCCGACCGTCACGGCCAGCCCGAGTCCGACGACCAGCACCAGCGTGGCCGCCCACGGCACGCCGTCGAGCCATGCGCGCACGCGGCTCGACCGGGCAACGACCGACACCAGCACGGCTGGCAGCACCAGCACGAGCACGAACGCCGACAGTGGCACGACCGCGGACCACGGGTTGCGAACCCCGGCGTTCAGGACCGTCCCCAGGTGCTCGCCGACACAGGGTTGCCACAGCCATCCCGCCGCCGCTCCCGCCAGCGCCGCCCCGGCGCCTGGCACGGCCCGCCCGACCCCGTCGGCCCGCGATCGCCACGCGACGACCCCGCCACCGGCCGCCAGCGCAACCCCGACCGCGACATCGGGTGGCACCCACCCCCAGGTGACCGCGATGACGGCGCCGATGATGGTGCCGACGACCAGCCCGACCGTGGTCCAGGCGCGTCCGCGACCCAGCAGGGCGACCAGGATCGCGGTCACCACGATGGTCGCCGAGCACGGCAGCACGATCGCGCCACCGGCCTCGACGACGAGGGCCCAGAACTCGGTCGACGCCACCATGCGGCCTCAGGCCGCCGGGTCGGCGACCAGCGCCGCCACGGTGTCGTTGAGCCGGTCGTAGGCGCCCTCGCCGATGTGGTCGAACCGGATGTCGCCGGCCTGGTCGAGCACGAACGTGCGCGGCCAGAAGTTGCCGCCCGGGTCCTGCCAGGAGCGGAACGTGGTGTGGTTGGTGTCCAGCGCGACCGGCCACGTCACGCCCAGGTCCTCGACCGCCTGCGCGATGTTGTCCGGGTCGGCCTCGTTGTCGAACTCGGGCGCGTGCACGCCGATGATCTCGACGTCGTCGGTGGGGTGCGCGGCCCGCAACTCCTGCAGGTTCGGCAACGTGTTCTTGCAGTTGAAGCAGCCGAAGGTCCAGAACCAGACGACCGTGACCTTGCCCCGCGTGTCGTCGAGGGTCGCGATGTCGTCGGGGTTGTTGAGCCAGCCGTCGAGGTCCTCCAGCGGCGGCGGCGTGCCGAAGTCCTCGAGGTCGGCGACCGCCAGTGCGGTGTCGCCGACCTGGTCGTCCGCGCCCGCGTTGTCGGCGCTGTCCGCATCCGCGGCAGCGACGGGATCGGCGTCGTCGGACGACGAGCCCGCGGAGGCACACCCGGCCAACGCGAGGCTCGCGACCAGCACGGTGGTGGCGGTCAGTCTGGTCGGTCGGGTGCGCACGGGTCGTCCTTGCCGTCGGGGTCGGTCGACAGCCAGGCCCCCCGACCGGACTGTCGACCACGCTTCAGTGTCGCGACCGGAGCCCGGAATGGCCATTGCGAGACCATGAACGCTGACCGCCGGGGACGACCTGTCAGGTGGTCAGGACGACCTTGCCGGTGGCATGGCCGGCCGCGACGTGGGCGATGGCGTCGCCTACGGCAGACAACGGCAGGGTCCGGTCGACCACGGGGCGGATCGCCCCGTCCCGCAGCAGGTCCGCCAGCGTGGCCAGGTCGGCCGCGTTCGGCGTGGACAGGAACGGCCGCAGTTCCTGGCGTAGGAACGGGGAGGTGACCGTTGCCCGGACGACCTGGCCGAGGCTGGCGGTCCAGCGGCGGTGGAACTGGCCGCCGTTGGGGACCAGCGTGCCGTCGGGGGTCAGTGCACGGCGGACCCGCGACAACGGCTGGTCCGACACGTTGTCGAGGATGACGTCCCAACGGTCGTCGCCGGCGGTGAAGTCGTGCGTGGCGTGGTCGATGACGTGGTGGGCACCCACAGGGCGACCAGTCCGGCCATCGGCACCGCCGCGGCCTCGACCAGGCTGGTCCCCGCCGGCACCGTTGCCAGCGTGTCCTCGCGGGCCACCGCGTACTCGGCGAACGTGCCGGTGCGGCCCGCGCCGAACACCTGGTCGCCCGGTCGGAACGCGGTCACGCCCGACCCGACCGCCACGACCACCCGGCCAGGTCGTGGCCCGGGACCGCGTGGCGGGGTCGACGCAACCCGGAGGACACCCGGACCACGTATGGCTCCCCGGCGATCCCGGCGCAGTCGGCCGGGATCACCCCGGCCGCCCGGACCGCCACCAGCACGTCGCGCGTCCCGACCTCCGGGCGGGCGACCGTCCGCAGCGCCAGCACCTCCGGGCCGCCGTAGACGTCGTGGCCCACGGCGAGCATCGTCGCGCCGCCGACCAAGGTCCCTGTCGGTGTCACCTGCGTGGCCATGCGATCCTCCCGGTCGAGGCGGGCAGCCGTGCACGGTGCGTGGCGTTCCCGTCGTCTCGGGACCCACCCTCGCAGGTCGTCCGGGGCCTGCTCCTGGGGGATCACCCCGGCCTCCACCTGATCCCGCCGAACGGCGGCTCAGGGTCGACATGTGGTGCGCGTGCCGCGGATCCGGCGCGACCGCCGAACCACCGCGACGTGCAGACCGACATGTCAGGCCGCGTCGTCGTCCGCGGGGCCACCGGTCCGCACGGCCACGGCCATGGCGCCGGCCTGGTGCAGCAGGGTGCGACCACCGCGGCCGTCGTCGTCGGTCCAGGTGTTGACCAGCACCAGTCGACCGTCGGCGCCGGACTGGACGTGCAGGGTCCCGCGGCCGGTGATCAGCGAGCCGTCGTCGACCTTGAGGTAGTCCTGCACGTAGCGGTACTCGACCACGTCCCCGCACAGGATCCCGGCCAGTTCGCCGTCCGAGACCTCGTGGGAGTCGAACGTCGCGTTGACGCGACAGCCTTCCTGCAGGAACCGGAACCGCAGACCGTGCGACCCGACGACCGGTCCGTCCAGCACGTCCTCGACGGTGAAGGCCAGGCCATGGAGGTCGTAGCCGTCGTCGTCGTGGTGGCGCCCCTGGTCCCAGTCGCGGCGGGTCAGGGCGTAGGACCACAGGTCGGCGGGGGGCTGGTCGTCGTCGGAGGTGACCCAGTCGCGGTACCGGGCCTCCATCCGGAACCCGGCCGCGTTGAAGGCCCGCTGCATCGCCACGTTGCGCTCGTGCACGGTCCCGGCGATGCGGGTCAACGCGGCGTCGTCGGCGAAGTGGTGGTCGGCGACCTTGCGCAGCACGCTGCGACCGATCCCCTGGCCGCGGCGTTCGGTCGACAACCGGACGTGGAGGACCGCGTCGCCGATCAACAGGTCGGTGAGGAGGATGAACCCGACCGGTCGGCCATCGGCCAGGATCGCCCAGCCCCAGCGGTCGTCGGACGCCCAACGACCGTTGTCGAGGTCGTCGGCGAGGCCGGGCAGGTCGAAGCCGAGCGACGGGGCCAGCGCGGACGAAGTGGTCTCGTTGACGTCCAGGACCCAGTCCAGGTCCTCGAGCGTCAACAGCCGGAGTCGGATCTCGTGATCGTCGACCATGGTCGGGACCTCCGTGGCTCGTCGTCGCGGGCGGCGCCATCCAGCGTGCCAGATCTGGTGGCGCGATGGCAGCGCCCAGGGGTCAACAGTGTGTGACGGCGCTCGACCGGGGCCGGATCAGGTGTGGCCCCGGTCATCGTCGGACTCGCCGGGGATCGGGTCGACGCCGGCCTGGACCGGGTTGGACTCCTCGACCGGCAGGGCGCCGCTGGGGCCTCCCAGCGGGCGGGCGGGGGCGTCGGCGGCCGCGCCCGTGGCCAACAGGCCGTGGCGGGAGCGCAGCCGGACCTCGTTGCCGACCGCGGCCAGCACGGCGGCGACCGGCACCGACAGGAAGGCCCCGACGATCCCGGCCAGGGCCGCCCCGGCCCCCAGGGCGGTCAGCACGACCACCGGGTGCAGGGCCACGGCCCGCTTCATGATGGTCGGGTGCAACAGGTTTCCCTCGATCTGCTGGACCAGCAGCACGACGCCCAGCGTGAAGGCGGCGGTGACGATCCCGCCGTCGGCCAGCGCCACCAGGACCGCGACCAGTCCGGCCACGGCGGCACCCACCACGGGCAGGAAGCCGCCGAAGAACACCAGCAGCATCAGCGGGAGCACCAGCGGGACCCCCAGGATCAGCAGGCCGAGCCCGATCCCCAGCGCGTCGATCAGGGCGATCAGGGCGGTGCCACGGACATAGCCGGACAGGGCGGTCCAGGCGCGCGAGCCCAGCGCGGCGGCGGTCGGGCGGTGGCGGTGCGACAGCAGCCCGCCGATCCACGCGACCATGACGTCGCCGTCCTTGACGAGGAAGAACAACAGCACCAGCATCAGGGCGAGCCCGGCCAGGAACTGTCCGACGCTGGCGACGCCGCTCACGATGCCGCCGACGACGCCGGACCCACTGCCGCCGGAGGTGACCGCCTCCTGGGCCCGCTGCACGAGGTCGTCCAGTTGGCCCACGTCCAGCCCCAGCGGGCCGGTCTCGAGCCAGTTGATGACCGCGTCGCGACCGCTGGCCAGGGTCGGACCCAGTTCCTGGATCTGGTCGACGAAACCGGGCCCGATGGCGGCGAAGATGCCGATCAGCACGGCCAGTCCCCCGAACACCACGATGGCGGCGGCCAGCGACGCCGGCACACCACTGTCGACCAGCCGTTCGCGCAGCGGCCAGCACAGGGTGGTGAGGATGATCGCGATGATGAGGGGGAGGGTGACCACCAGCAGCGTGGACACCAGTTGGAGTCCCAGCAGCACGGCGGAGGCCAGGATGCCCAGCCCGAGCACCCAGAGGGCGGCGACGACCAGCCAGCTTGGCACCCGCGAGGTGATGTCGTGGAGCCAGCGCGACGTCGAGTGGTCGGCGTCCTGGGCGGTTCGCTGGTCGTCGTGGGCGGCGTCGGACATGCGGGGGATCCGGTTCGTGGTGGGGGCCCACCGGCGCGAACGGCGGTGGTGCGGGGGAGTGGTGCCCCGCCGTGGCAGTCTAGGCCGGGTCCGGTCGGGTCCGATGGCCCGCTCGGTCGTCCCGGTAGTGGTGACAGGGTCGGGACACGGCCGTCGGGGTGCGCCATCCTGCCGCCCCCGTGTGCACCCAGCGCGCCCCGCCCGAACTCGTCGGGCCTGTGGGTGGGGTGTGCACAGGTGGCCCGAGGATGTGGACGTGCTGGGGGTAACGCTGGGGATGGCGAACCTAAACCACAACATGTAGTAGTCGAGGCTGGGGATGAACCCCAACCCCTTGTGGTTGTGGACTCACGCCGAGTCGGATTCACTGTTGACAGGTGCCCGGCTCGCGGCTGTACTTACAGGCGTGTCGTTTGCTGGACATCGCCGTCCACGAACGACCCCGAGCCCATTGCGGGCGAGGTGTTCCACCCGACACACCGGGACCGCGACACCCCCGGCGTGCTCGACCGCGACTGTCTGCGCCGTCGCCGTCGACACCCGACCGGGGAGTCGCCACGCCCGCCCGTGGCGGTGGGGCGCTCCGTCCGACGGGCCCGCCCCCGACAACCGAATTCGTCCGGCCCCCCGCCGACGTTGCTCACCAAAAGGACTCCCACTGATGGCTGCCACCGAGACCACGACCACCCCCGCCCCCGCCCCGGCCGCTGATGGCGCCGGCCCGGTCCGGGTCGTGGAGCGTGACGGGACGGCCGGGCTGGCCTTCACCCGCCACTTCACCACCGCCGACGTCCACCCCTACGACGAGGTCGAGTGGGAACTGCGCGACGCGGTCATCACCAACTGGCGTGACGGCACCACCTCGTTCGAACAGCGCGACGTCGAGTTCCCGGCCGACTGGTCGATGAACGCCACCACGATCGTGGCCCAGAAGTACTTCCGCGGGACCCTGGGCACGCCCGAGCGCGAGCGTTCGGTCAAGCACATGATCGACCGCGTCGCCGACACCATCGCCGGGTGGGGGACCGCCGGTGGCTACTTCGCCGACGACGAGTCGGCCGAGGTGTTCCGCGCCGAACTCAAGCACCTGCTGGTCCACCAGAAGGCCGCCTTCAACAGCCCGGTGTGGTTCAACGTCGGGACCACCGACAAGCCGCAGTGCTCGGCCTGCTTCATCCTGTCGGTCGAGGACACGATGAGCTCGATCCTCAACTGGTACGTCGAGGAGGGCACGATCTTCAAGGGTGGGTCGGGCGCGGGCATCAACCTCAGTTCGATCCGGTCGTCCAGGGAGATCCTCAAGGGGGGCGGCGAGGCGTCCGGCCCGGTGTCGTTCATGCGCGGCGCCGACGCGTCCGCGGGGACCATCAAGTCGGGTGGCAAGACCCGACGCGCCGCCAAGATGGTGATCCTGAACGTCGACCACCCCGACGTCGAGGAGTTCATCGCGACCAAGGTCCGCGAAGAGGACAAGATCCGGGTCCTGCGCGAGGCCGGCTTCGACATGGACCTGGACGGCATCGACTACGCCTCGGTGCAGTACCAGAACGCCAACAACTCGGTGCGCGTGACCGACGAGTTCATGGAGGCGTGGGAGGCCGGCCAGGACTACGGCCTCAAGGCCGTCACCACCGGTGAGGTCGTCGAGACCAAGTCCGCGCGCGACGTCATGCGCCAGTTCGCCGAGGCCGCGTGGGCCTGCGCCGACCCGGGCATGCAGTACGACACCACGATCAACGACTGGCACACCACGCCCAACAGCGGCCGGATCAACGGGTCCAACCCGTGCTCGGAGTACATGCACCTGGACAATTCAGCCTGCAATCTGGCGTCGCTGAACCTCAAGAAGTTCTACGACTACGACGCCGGCCAGTTCGACGTCGAGGCGTTCAAGCGTGCCGTGGAGGTCATCTTCACCGCGCAGGAGATCATCGTCGGGTTCTCGAGCTACCCGACCGAGCCCATCGGTCGCAACGCCAACGACTACCGCCAGCTCGGGTTGGGCTATGCCAACCTGGGTGGCCTGCTGATGTCGCTGGGGCTGCCCTATGACTCCGACGAGGGCCGCGCCTACGCCGGTGCGATCACCGCGCTGATGACCGGCCACGCCTACGCCCAGTCCGCCAAGTACGCCCAGGTCGTCGGCCCGTTCGCCGGCTACGAGGGCAACGACGCGCCGATGCAGCGCGTCATTGGCAAGCACCGTGCGGCCGTGGACGACATCGACACGTCGCTGGCCCCTGCTGCGTTGCTGGACGCCGCACGTGCGTCGTGGGACGAAGCACTTGCCGAGGGCGAGGCCCACGGGTTCCGCAACGCCCAGGCGAGCGTGCTGGCGCCGACGGGCTGCCTGGTGGGCGGGTCGCTGGTGACCACGGACCGTGGGCTGGTGCGGTTGTCGTCGCTGGGTGACCCTGCAGGACAACAGTGGCAGGACGTCGACTTCCGCGTGGCCACCGACGACGGCGTGCGTGACGCGACGAAGTTCTACGTCAATGGGCTCGAATCGGTCGTGACCGTCGATACGACCCGTGGCTATCGCATCCAGGGAACGCCCAAGCACCGCATCAAGGTCGTCACCCAGGACGGTGGGTGGGAGTGGAAGCGCTTCGCCGACCTGGCTGAGGGTGATCGGATGCCACTCGCGCTGGACTCGTTGATCGGTGAACCGCAGCGCGTGTCCCTACCGCCGCTTCAGGAGGCCTACTGGACTGGTGAGCACCACGCCGCGGCACCTCGCACGATGACGCCGGAGTTGGCCGAGTTTGTCGGCTACTTCATGGGTGACGGCTCGTTGCATGCACGCGGCATCCGCTTGTGTGTGGCCGCCGACGATCTGGACGTTGTCGAGCGCCTGTCGATCCTCGGCAAGGAACTGTTCAACCTGCAGGCGCACACCGCCGACAAGGTGGGCTACACCGAGGTGGCGTTCCACTCGGTTCGCCTGGTCGAGTGGTGGGAGGCCGTGGGGTTTGCCAAGAAGCAGCCCAGCCCCGGCCACCAGGGCAAGGGCTGGCTGCCGTTCGTCCCCGACGCGGTGCTGCACAGCAACGATCGCGACGTGTACTCCGGATTCGTCCGTGGCCTGTTCGAGGCCGACGGGACCGTCACCACGGGCTACCCGCACTGGTCGTCGACCAGCCTCGCGTTCTCGCACGAGGTCCAGTCGATCCTGTTGGCGCTGGGTTACCCGACCACCCGGAAGATGGACGTCACGGGATACGGACAGTCGGATCTTGCCGTGCTGCGGATCCTGAACTCGGGCTACCACGAGGCGTGGTTGGACGAGGTCGGCTTCATGAGTGACCGCAAGAACGCGGCCGTCGAGGTCAAGGACAGCCAGCAGTCCGCACGTCACGACCACATCCCGGTACCGCGGGAGTTGGTCGATGAGTTGGCGCCGATGGGCACTCGGCTGCGTTCCAACCTCCTGCAGGGGGTCAAGCGCGGGCGTGCATCGCGCACGCTCGTGACCGAGTTGTTCGAGCTGACCGGTGACCGACGCCTGGAGCACCTGCTCGGGTTCTTCTACGACACGGTCGCGTCTGCGGAACTGGGGGAGGACGAACTGACCTACGACCTCTCGGTGCCCTACAACGTCACCTACGTCGCCAACGGATTCGTGTCCCACAACACCATCGGCCTCATGATGGACTGCGACACGACCGGCATCGAGCCTGACCTGGGCCTGGTGAAGATGAAGAAGATGGTCGGTGGTGGGTCGATGATGATCGTCAACCAGACCGTGCCACAGGCGCTGGACGCGTTGGGCTACTCGTCGTCGGAGGTGGACCAGATCGTGGCCTACATCGACGAGAACAAGACCATCCTGGACGCGCCGCACCTGACCCAGGACGATGCGGACGTGTTCCAGTGCGCGATGGGCGACAACGCCATCCACTACATGGGCCACGTGCGCATGATGGGGGCCGCCCAGCCGTTCATCTCCGGCGCGATCTCCAAGACGGTGAACCTGCCCGAGGAGGCGACGGTCGAGGACATCGAGCAGTTGCACGTCGATGCCTGGAAGCTGGGCATCAAGGCCGTGGCGATCTACCGCGACAACTGCAAGGTGGCGCAGCCGTTGAGCGTGTCCAAGAAGTCGGACAAGGTCGCCGAGGCCGCCGCACCCGTCGCCGCTGCCGCCGCGGCACCGGTCGGTCCGGTCCGGCGCAAGCTGCCCAAGCAGCGTCCGTCCCAGACGATCTCGTTCCGGGTCGGGGACGCCAAGGGCTACATCACCGCGGGGGAGTACCCCGGTGACGGCCTCGGCGAGGTGTTCGTCAAGCTCGGCAAGCAGGGTTCGACGCTGAGCGGACTGCTGGACGCGTTCGCGATCGCCGTGTCGATCGGCCTGCAGTACGGCGTGCCGCTGGAGACGTTCGTGTCCAAGTTCATGAACATGCGCTTCGAGCCCGCCGGGATGACCGACGACCCCGAGGTCCGTTTCGCGAGTTCGATCGTGGACTACGCCGCGCGGAAGTTGGCCATCGAGTACCTGCCGTACGAGGCCAGGGAGCAGTTGGGCATCATCACGATGGACGAGCGCACCGGAATGCTGGAGGACGCCGACCCGTCCGTGCCCGTGGCCCCGACCGCCGAGTCCGTCGCGACCGCCGCCGACCTGGACACCAGCTCAGCCAGGCGCGAAGTCCGCGTCGACCACGACGCCCCGATGTGCTACTCCTGCGGCATCAAGATGAAGCGCGCCGGCTCCTGCCACGTCTGCGAGTCCTGCGGCACCACCAGCGGCTGCAGTTGAGAACCGGCGCGCCTCCCGCCTCGAAGCCGCTGAACAAGGAGCCTCCAATACGCCAGATTCCGTTGGGATCCTACGCCACAGCATCCGATATCCATCCCGTCCAATACTTGGGATCCAAGTCTCGAATGCTCGGGACGATTCATCGCGAAGTCACCAAACTCGCGCCGTCCGGGCTAGCGGTCGACCTTTTCAGTGGATCCGGTGTCGTAGCAAGGCGGCTTACGGAAACGCATGAGGTGTTAGCCGTTGATATCCAAGAGTACTCGAGAACGCTGGCATCGGCTCTAATATGCCCAGGCAGACTCTCAGCTACAGATGTCATTGGGGTAGTTGATCGGTCGTCTGGAACGGCAAAAGCGGTCTGGGAGGCACTCCCGTCCCTCGTCTCCTTGGAGAAGGATGCTCTCGAATCGGCATGTCAAGGAGCCTTCGAGCGTTTGGCCGATTTAGTTGAACACGGCTCGATAGCTGCCTTAGAAGTTGACGACGCATTGGTGTCCGAGCCACTAGTGTGCTGTCACCGAAGTTGCTAGCAGAATGGGTGTTGTCGCGCTAGATTGTCCCTGATGGGTCACTGGGACCCAAGAATGGGAGAATCGGGATGGCGCGAGCGGGACGTCCGACGGTGCAGATCGTGTTGACCGACG
>JBBSMS010000022.1:0-32501 GCA_038233055.1 Nitriliruptorales bacterium | reverse complement strand
CGTCGAGTCGTTGATCCGCATCCTCGACACCGGCGCCACCGAGGCCGTCCTGGGCGTCGCGCCGGAACTGGTGTTGTCCCAGACCTGCCGTGCGGCCGGATTCGACCGGTCCGACCTCCTGCGGGCTGCGACCACCCTGCCCCGGATGCCGGCCACCCGTGACGCGTTCCGCCGCGGTGACCCGTCGTGGTCGCAGGTCCGCGCCATCTGCCTGCATGTCCGCCGCCTCGACGTCGACGGCCGAGCCCAGGTCGACGCGCTCGTCGACCGGCTCGCGGCCGGGTTCGTCGACATCGAAGCTGACGCGTTGGTGTTCGAAGTCGAATGGCTGGTCGCACAACTGCAGGCCCAGGCCGAGACGGAGCGTGACACGACCCCGATCGACCACAACGGGGTCTCGTTCAAGCCCCGTCTCGACGGGTCCGGGACCATCATCAGCGACGACGACGCCACCCACTTCCCCCTGATGGTCCACACCGTCGACACCCACACCGCCACCCACCACCCCTCGAACCCGATCCGCTCTCGGACTGCCCACCGCTGGACGTTGTGAGCGCAGCGAACAACTCCAACGCGACCGAAGGTCGCGCGCCCACCGCGAAGGCCGCCAGGATGGCCGGCCGCATCGCCACCCGCCGCGCCGACGCCCTGTTCGAACTGGTCACCGGCCGCCGCGTCGACACCCTCGACCCCATCGACGACGTCCGCCACGCCACTGGTCGGGCGTCGGTGCTGCTCACCTGCCCCGTCGACACGCTGCTTGATCCGGACTCGACCACGCCCGCCTGGGTGCTGTCGACGTTGACCGGATGCGGGTGACTTCCGAGGTCGCTCGCCGCTGGGTCGATCGCCACGGTGTCGACACTCGCGTGGTCCTGCTTGACGACGGTGACGTCGTCGGCGTCGGACGCAAGACCAGACAACCCCCCGGGTGGCTTCGCGACGCCGTGATCGGCCGTGACCTCCACGACACCGCGCCGTGTTCGACCACGCCGGCGCTGTTGTGTGACGTCGACCACGTGACTGGATGGACTGACGGAGGCCCGACCGACATCGACAACCTGACGCTGTTGTCGGCCCGCTGGAACCGGCATAAGCACGACCACTGGCACCACGTCCGCCACCCCGACGGCTCGGCCACCTGGACCGCAAAACAGTCCGGGTACACCGTCCGAACCGCCCCGCCGTCACACCTCCCCACCTTGTTCGACCCCGACCTCTCGGGGTCCGACCCGCCCCGCGCCACCAAAGGCATCACGGCCGGCGGGCCGCCCGGCGCCGGTCCTTTCGACCGTCGGCCCACACCCCTGCTCGCCGAACCACGTCGCCACGCTCGCCACCGCCACCATCGACCGAACACCACACCTCCCCGCCCAGCACGACCCGACCACGCAACGCCCCACGCACCACCCATGGACCGACGTGCCCGAGGACGGCGGCTCCACGACCGGCCACCTACCCTGACCGGCCCAACGAGGCCCGCGTCCGCGGCGAAGGCCGCGTGGCGTCGACTCCCCCGAGGAGAGCACCGCGATGCGTGGCGACGGAGAGGTGCGGGGCCGAACGCACGGACCTGCCCGCCGGGCCGCGCCCCTCCTGCTGGCAGGCGCGTACCTGCTCGGGGTCACCGGCTGCGCGGAGGCCGGAACGAACCCGTGCTGGCCGTCGCACCCGTTGACGGACGCGACGACGCCCTGTCCGTGGCGTTCAGCGGTTGCGAGCCGGAGCCAACCATCACCGTCGTCGAGACCGACGAGGTGGTGCGGGTGTCGATCGACGGACCGAACGGCGAATGTGAGCCGCTGTTCGAGCGCGTCGTGGAGTTGGACGCGCCGTTGGGCGACCGACGCATCATCGACAACGCGACTGGCGACGAGGTGCCAAGCACGCTCGAGTGACCACCTGCGGGCGACCCGGCTCGACCGGCCGGACCGGCACGAGGCGGTGTGGCATCCTCGCCGGACCAGACGGGGCCACGGGCGACCCCGGTGGAGAAGGTTGACGCCATGGACGACGAGGTGCGGCTCACCAGTCCCGACAAGGTGCTGTGGCCCGAGACCGGACACACCAAGCGAGACCTGCGCGATCACGTGGTCGCCATGGCCGACCGACTGCTCCCGCACCTGGTGGACCGGCCGCTGTCAGTCAAGCGGTTCCCCGAGGGCGTGGACCAGAAGGGCTTCTTCCAGAAGAACCTGCAGGACCATGCGCCGGACAGCATCGAGCGCTGGCGCGTGTTCGCCGAGTCGGCCGACCGCGAAGTCGCCTACGCGCTGGTGGACACGGCCGACGACCTGGCCTGGTTCGCCCAGCAGAACACGGTCGAGTTCCACCCGTCGGTCATGCGGATCGACCAGCCGGACCGGGTCGACCACCTGGTCATCGACATCGACCCGGGGACCCGCGACCTCCCACCGGCCCGGGTCGCCCGCTGGACCCGGGAGGTGCTGGACGATCTCGGCCTGGCGGCGGTGGTTAACACCAGCGGCGGCCGCGGCCTCCACGTCCGGGTCCCGATCGAGCGCCGCTACGGCCCCGACGTCGTGCGGCCGATCACGCTGGCGGTCGCGCGCATGGCGGCCGATCGCCACCCCGACGACCTCACCGTCGAGATGCGCAAGGACGACCGCGGTGACCGGACCCTGCTGGACTGGTCACGGTCCACACCCGGTGCCACCCTGATCGCCCCGTGGAGCCCGCGCGCCCATCCACGCGCGACGGTTGCGACCCCGCTGAGCTGGGACGAGGTCAGCGACGACCTCGACCCGACTGCGTTCACGCTCGACACGGTCGCCGACCGCGACGACCCGTGGGTGGACGGACCGGGCCCGCAGCGACTCGAACACGCACGAGACGCGCTGGTCGAGGCCGGGTGGGACCTGGTCGATGCCAGCCCGCGTGGCCGCACCGCCAACGCCCTGGGCCCTTGACGACCCGGCCTCCGCGGTCCGACCCACCGGAGGCCGACGGCAACCCCGGGACGCCGGATCCATCCCCTGCCCACCGAGGGGCGTCAGGCGTGGTCGGCGGTCAGCACCAGCAGCGGGATGTCGCGCTCGGCCGCTGTCAGGGACCCGTGCATCCCCGGGAGGCGACCGTGGTGGGGATCGACGCGCTCGTGCGGCACCGCCCCGACGTGGCTGGCGACCACGACGTCGCCCAGCCGCCGTGCGTGCTCGTCGGGCACCGTCGGGCCGAACCACCCGGCCGCGACCGCGTCCGCGGTGGTCCGCACGGTCGCACGGTCGCCCAGGGCCTCGGCGAACCGCGCGGCGACCGTGCCGGCATTGACGCCATCGTCGACGACCAGGGTCCGCATGCGGGGCTCGCCGGCCACCAACCGCACCCCGTCCAACAACGCGTCGTCGTCGGCCAGGCTGGTCAGGTCCTCGTCGTCCATGGCGACCATGCCGTGGTCGGCCGTCACGACCAGCGCGACGTCGCGCGGCAGGTCGGCGACCGCCGTGGCCACCACCCGGTCGACCTCGGCCAGCGCCTGGTCCCATTCGGGGGTGTGCGGGCCGTGGGCGTGCCCGGCCTTGTCGACGTGGGGGTGGTGGGTGTAGACGACGGCCGGCGTGGCGGCCGCGGTCACCAGGTCCATGGCGGTGCGCAGGGTCGAGGCCAGCCCGACCGCCGCCAGTCGTTGCCCGCCGCGCAGGCCCGCGCGGGTCAGCCCCGAGTCCAGGAAGTCCGGGTGCAGCACGGCTGCGGTGGTGACGTCGGCCGCGAGCAGGCGCTCCAGCATCGTGGCGCGCGGGACCAACGCTTCGGGGACCATCCGGTCGCGCGCATCCGCGCCGCCACCCCGCAGCCCGTCGCGCCACACCAGCGTGTTGAAGACGGTGTCGTCGAGCACCATCGTGTAGCCCAGGATCCCGTGGTCGCCACCGTGGCGGCCGGTGCCGATCGACACCAGGTTCGTGGTGGTCGTGGATGGCAGCACGGAGTGCGACAGATGGTCCTGGTCGACGGCGGCCGCACGCAGGAACAGGGCCACCGAGGTGGTGGCCAACTGGTGCCAGCCCAGCCCGTCGACGACCAGCACCACCACACCTCGCAGGTCGTCGCGGGCCACCTGCGCCGGCAACGGGTCGGCCGTGACGTCGCCGACCGCGAGCCCGACCATCCGGGCGACGGCCGGCAGCAGGTCCGCGTTCGTGAACTCCCCCGCGACCGGCGGGGCGGGAACCAGCCCGGGGACGTCGCCGGCAGCGGCCGGCGACGTCATCCCGCGGGTGTGGGGCTGGGGTCCGGGGTGGCACTCGGATCGAGGTCACCCAGGGCGCCGAGATCCGCCAACCGCTGCAGGCGCGCACGAGCCTGGTCGGTCAGCGACTGGTAGGTCCCCAGGTCGCCCTCGGCCAGCGCGTCGTCGGCCTGGCCGAACAATGTGAGCGCCTCGTCCAGCAACTGGGCGGCGTCGGCGTCGGGGTCGATGTCGGGATCGACCGCGGGGCCATCCGGCGTGGGCGTCGGCGTCGACGACGGCTCGGTCGGCTCCGGTGTCGCGGGTGCGTCAGGATCCGCGACGTCCTCCGCGTCGGGCAGCCCCGCACTGAGGTCGCCTGCCACCGGCGCACCGTTGCCGACCAGTGCCGTCAGGGCGCCCTCCAGGGTCGGCCGCATGACCACCCGGTCCCCCATGACCAGCACCACCTGCCACAACTCCGGGATCTTGGACTGCTCGTTCTGGAGGAACAACGGTTCGACGAACAGCAACGAGTCCTCCACCGGGAGCACCAACAGGTTGCCCCGTTTCAGGTCCGACCCGGCCTGGTCGACCAGGGTGATCGCCTGGGCGATCTGGGACTCCTGTTCGATCCGGCTGTGCGCCTGGACGGGTCCGAGCACGTTGTCGTTGGTGGGGAACTGCACGGCGAACAGTTCGCCGTAGTGATCGGGATCGGACCGGGCGGCGAGCCACGCGATCATGTTCTGCCGGTCGCGTGGCACGTACGGCTGGATCATGACGAACTCGGCCTCGGTCTCACCGGGCAGGGTCATGATGAGGTAGTAGGGCTCGAGCGGTGTCGCTGTCGCGTTGTCGCCGGCGTTCTCGCGCTGGGCAGCGTCACTGGGGATCGCCCACGAGTCCGCCTCGTTGTAGAAGCCCTCGACGCCCGGGATGTGGTAGGTCGCGTACAGCCGGGCCTGCAACGTGAACAGGTCCTCGGGGTAGCGGAAGTGGGCTGCCAGGCCCTCCGGCGCGTCGTCCATCGACGCGTACAGGCTGGGGAAGGCCGACTGCCACGCCTGGATGATGGGATCGTCGGGCTCCGACACGTACAGCGTCACCGTGCCGTCGTAGGCGTCGATGACCGCCTTGACCGAGTTGCGCACGTAGTTGACGGTCGTTTCCTGGTCGCCGTCGTGCTCGAACGTCGTGTACTCGCTGTAGGGGAAGCGCGTCGTGGTGGTGTAGGCGTCCTGGATCCACACGACCCGGTCGTCGAGGACCACCGAGTAGGGGTCGGAGTCCAACAACAGGTACGGCGCCACCTCCCGGACCCGTTCCGACACGCGCCGGTGGATCAACACCTTCGAGTCGTCGTTGAGCAGGTTGGACAGGATGAAGTTCGGGTCCGAGAAGCGCAGCGCCCACGCCAGCCGGCTGCCGATGCCGCCCAGGGACACGCCACCTTCGCCGTCGTACTGGGTGAACACCTGCTCGTTGTTGCCGGGTTCCTCGTAGTCCAGTTCTGGCTGTTCGGTGTCGGCGATCCCGTAGTCCAGGAAGCCGGCCTCGGCGAAGTACAGGCCGGGCTGGGCCGGAACCAGGGTGCCGTCGGGGTCGACGGCCTCGTTGGCCTGGGGCGGGATGTCGGAGGCCACGAACACCGGCTGGCCGGCGCCGGTCGCGGTGTTGACCTGGTTGGCCACGACCCCGTAGCCGTGGGTGTAGGTCAGGCGTTGGTTCTGCCACCCCGACAGGTTCGTGGGGTCGAGTTCGCGGGTCGACAGCATGACCTGCCGGGCCTCGCCGTCGATGTCGTAGCGATCGATGTCGACGTCCTCGAACTGGTAGAACGGCCGCAGCGACTGCAACTCCTGGTAGTTGTCCTTGAGGAGTTCGGGGTCCCACAGACGGACATTGTCGAACGTGGCCCGGTTGTCCTCGATCTGGGGGCGGTCGAGGTCGTCGGTCACGTCGAAGGACCGGAGTTCGATCGCGTCCTGCTCCAGTTCGTAGGCGGCCCGGGTCATCTCGAGGTTGGCCGCGATGTATTCCTGTTCCCGGTTGAGTTCCTGCGGGTCGACCCGCAGGCGCTGGATCGCGGCTGGGTAGGCGCCCTGCAGCACGATCGAGCTCACCACCAACAACGCGATCGCGACGCCGGGCAGCGTGAACGAGTTCTGCCGCAACCCCCACGCCACCAGCAGGATGGCCACGACCGTCGCCGCCAGCAGCAGGTAGAGGGCGGGCAGTTCCGCGTTCACGTCGGTGTAGGAGGCGCCGGTCACCGTGCCACGCTCGGAGAAGTTGAGCTCGTAGCGGTCCAGCCAGTAGCCCCAGCCACGCAATGCGAGCAAGGCCATGAGCAGCAACGACAGGTGGACTCGGACACTGGGCAGGACCTTGTCCCGCGGGGCGTCGGGGCGGATGCCGCCCAACAACAGGTGGGCGCCGGCGGTCAGCATCGTGATCAGGATCAGGGTGGTGAACGCCCACGACTGGAGCAGTTGGAACCACGGCAGGTCGAAGACGAAGAAGCCGACGTCGCGACCGAACTGTGGGTCGACCTGCCCGAACGAGCCGCCGTTGCGCCACAGGAGCCAGGTCGCCCAGCCACCGCCCAGGGCAGCGCCCGACGACAGCCCGAACAGCGCGGCGACCCCGGCCACGAGCCACTTGAGGTAGGGCTCGGCCTGGGTGCGGTACTGCTCGATGGCAGCCTGCTGCGGACTGGACGGCACGATCGTCGGCCGCAACCGACGCGCGGCCTGCAGGCTCGCCACGATGACGCCCGCAGCCACCACCGTCCCGACGGCGGTCAGCCCCAACCGGGTGAACAGCACCCCGGTGAAGACCTCGCGCGCCCCGACCGCCCGGAACCACCAGAAATCGGTGAGGAAGAGCGCCAGCCGGTTGCCGAACAACAGGGCCAGGACGACCGCACCGATCAGTACGAGCGGCAGGCGTTGGCGAATCCAGGTCCTCAACGGGGCTCCGGGGTAGACGGACCACGGATCGTACTGGGGCGGCGTGTGGGGTCGGCGCTCTCGGTCGGCGCGTCCTGCTGCCGCGACCGGACGTTCAGGCGCCGGTCGGGACCTCGTCGGGCTCGGCCCGACGCAGCGTGCACGTGCAGCCCGGGTGCGCCGGCGGAACCACTTCGCCGAACGGAAAGGTCTCCCCCGGCGCCACCACGCCGTCGCTGGCGTTGGCCCGGCAGCGCCGGCCCGGGCACCGACGTTCCTCGCCCAGCACCCACGCGATGGCCGGCACCTCGTCGTGGCGCCACCTGGCCACCAACCCGTGGTGGCGAGCGGCCGACGTCACCTCGTCCAGCGCGGCGACGACGACGGTCTGGCGCACGTCGCGGTGCACCTCCGCCATACGTTCGACCAGTTGCGGAGGTGCGTCGCCCTCGTCGACGCCGCGCTGGAGGCTGGCCCGGACCGCCACCCGCAGGTCGTCGGCGATCCCCAACCCCGGCAGGGCTCCAGCACCACGGACCTCTTCCAGGGCGTCGCGGGCGGCCGCGGCTGACGGCTCCAACCCGTCCGACTCCTCCGACGATGTGATCTCGGGAGCGGACTCCTCCCATCCGGCCAGGAAGGCCCGGCCGCAGGCGTCCGTCGCCGCGTCGTCCAGTGCAAGCAGGACGGTGGCCGACGGCACCCAGTCGTCGACCGACCCGCGAGGCCGGTCACGCAGGTTGCCCAGCACCTCGTCCTGCACCGCCCGCAGGGCCTGCCGGATCGCCTCCCCACCGGGCGGCGCCGGGGGATCGGGCGCGCGCTCGTCGATCCCTGGCGCGACCTCTGCCGCGTCGTCGGCGCCGCGCTCGGGCTCGTCCAGTGCCACGATCGCCCCGTCGTCGCCGGCGTCGGCGACGTCCGAGGGCACGTCGTCGGGGGCCGCCGGCTCGCCGGACGCGGCAGCCTCGGCATCGTCGCCCGCACGGCCATCGGCGGCGCCCACGGGCTCCTCGGAGGTGGCGATCTCGACTTCGTCGGCGGACGGCTCCCGGTCATCGCGGGCGGCTTGGTCGGCGAGCGGGCCGGCCAGGTCGAGCTCGTCGACGGTCGGGGCGGGTTCAACGGCGGCGACCGCAGGCTCAACGGCGTTGGCGGGCGGGCCGGCATCTGTCGGGCCGGCGGCGTCCGGTGGCAGGGGCGCCGCGACCTCGACGTGGTCGGCCCCCGGATCACGTCCCGGGTCGGCGAGCACCGTACCGGCGCTGGTCGGGTCGGCCGTGGGGTCGGTCCGGCGGACCCACTGGACCACCCGGTCCACGACGTCCACGGCGCGGTCGAGGTCGTCCGAGAGCTGGTTCCGGGCGACCGCGAGTTCCTCGATCTCGGCGACCAGGCGGGCACGACGGGCGCGCGCAGTGCGGTGCAGGGCATCGATGTCGCGCTGCGCCCGGAGCCGATGGGTGGCGGCGCGCGTGCGCGCCTCGTCGACCAGGCGGTCGGCGTCCGCGACCTCGATGGCACCGGGGGCCGGGTCGCCGTCTCCCGCAGCGGCGGCCTGGGCGGCTTCCAACGCGTCCGCCACCTCGTCCAGGAAGGACAGGACCGCCTCGGGGTCGTACCCACGGCGCACCAGCAGGAAGCGCTGGTCGCGGATGGCCGCCGGGTTCACGTGGTCAGCACGATCTTGCCGAACAGGTCGCCGTCGTCCATGCGGCGGTAGGCCTGCTCGGCATCGGCCAGGGGGTAGGTCTGGTCGACCAGCGGTCGGACGCCGGTCGTGACGAGGAAGTGGACCAGCGCCTGGAGTTCCCGCCGGGTGCCCATGGTCGACCCGACCACGTTGAGCTGGCGGAAGAACAGGTGCGACAGCCCACCGGGGGCATCGCCACTGGTCATGCCCGCCACGACCACGGTGCCCTGGTCGCGGGTGGACTTCAGGGAGTGCGCCCAGGTCGCCTTGCCCACTGTCTCGAGCACGCCGTCGACCCGGCGCGGCAGTCGTTCGCCGGACGCGAAGGCCCGGTGCGCGCCCAGCTCGACGGCATGGTCGGCCTTGTCGGGATCGCGGCTGGTGACCCACATCTCCAGCCCGGCGGCGACCCCCAGCAGCACGGCCGCAGTCGACACGCCGCCGCCAGCACCTTGGACAAGCACGGTGTCACCCGGGGTGAAAGCGCCGCGGACGAACAGCATCCGGTAGGCCGTCAGCCATGCCACGGGGAGGCACGCGGCCTCTTCGAAGGACAGTTCCTCGGGCTTGTCGACGAGGTTCACCGAGGGCACGGCCAGGAGTTCTGCGTGGGTCCCGGGGTGGTGTTCGCTGAACAGGCTGAACGACACGTCAGGGTCCGACTGGTCACCCATGCCGTCGGGCCCGGCCACGACCCCGTGGCAGATCACCTCGCGGCCGTCCTCTGTCACCCCGGCGGCGTCGCCGCCCAGGATCATGGGAAGCTTGTCCTCTCCCAGTCCCACGCCACGCAACGTCCACAGGTCGTGGTGGTTGAGCCCGGCAGCGCGGACGGTGACCAGTTCCCAGCCGTCGGGGACGTCGGGGTCGGGTCGTTGGCCCACGACCAGCCCGTCGAGCGGCTGATCGGGATGGAAGGAGTCGGCGTAGGCAGCAAGCATGGCGCCAGCCTAACGAGGCCCGGTTGGCGTGGCAGGCGCCGACGGCCCACTCGCGGACGCGAACGCCCGGTGGTCGGAGCCGACCCCCGTCAACCCAGGTGGACCGCCGACGCGGGTTCACGGCCGTCCGCGAGCACCTCCAGGGCGTCCACCGCCTCCTCCAGGTCCGCCACCCGCACGATCGTCACCGGACGACCCGGGGCGGCGGTCTGGGCCGCCTCCCAGTTGCCGGCCGGCACCAGGAAGACCTCGGCCGGGTCGTCGGAGCCCACGGCGCCAACGATCTTCTGGACGATCCCCCCGATCGGTCCGACGGTGCCGTCGGACCGGATCGTGCCGGTCGCGGCGATGTTGCGGCCGCCGGTCAGGTCCTGGGCCGTGGCGCGGTCGATGATCCCGAGCGTGAACACCAGTCCCGCCGAGGGCCCGCCGATGGAGCCGGCGTCGATGTCGATGTCGACCGGCAGGACTTGGTAGTCGCGCAACAGCACCCCGACGAACGAGCGACCGGGCTCGTCCGGGTTCTCGGCCAGGGCGAGCTCGATCGTGACATCCTCCCCGTCGCGCTGGACGGCCAGGGTCACCTCGTCGCCCGGCTCACGGGCCCCGAGGAGGTCCACGGCCTCGTCGACGTTGCCCACCTCCTGGTCGTCGACCGCCACGATGACGTCACCGGCAGCCAGGTCGGTGTCGGCCGCGGGGCTGTCGTCCACCACCGTGACGATCTCGGCGCCGGCCGGCAGGTCGTCGAACTCGATCCCCAGTTCGGTCAGCGCCGCCACCTTCGCGTCCAACTGGCTGTCGGACATCATGATGTCGTTCTCCAGCGCGGCGTCGTCGACGGTCCGGCCGGGCGGGTACAGGTCCTCACGCCGCAGAAGTTGGACGTCGCCGTCGGCCAGGCCCTCGGCGTAGTCGCGCACCGACAACCGGTTGTCCACCAGCACCGTCGTCAGCAACAGTTCGCCGTCCGAGCGGTAGGCCTCGGTCCCGGTGACCTCGATCAGGTCGTCGACGTGCTCGGTCGGTCCGGGGAGCATCGCGACCCAGCATTCCGGTTGGGCCTCCACCGCCGAGCAGGGCACGACACCGGTGACCCACAGCGCGCCGGCGATCAGCAGGAGCAGCACCAGGATCGGCCCGATCGGGGCCCGACGGCGCGGCGGTGCCTGTGGTGGCGTCGTGGCCGGCGGGGCGGCCTGGCCAGTGGTCATGTCGTCCTCCTGGACGGTGGTCGCCCCATCGCCGGTCCTCGCACTGCCGGCCCCGACACGATATCCCGGACGCCCACATCGGTGGCGGCGGCGGGCGGATGGCGCGCCGGGACGGATCAGCGGACCTCGCGGGCCCGGGCGGCCCGGGCCCGCGAGGAGACCCCGGCCACCAGGCCGCGGGCGAGGGCCGCGACGGCGCCGAGGATCGCGATCGCCACGACCGCGCGCGTGCCCAGTCCGCCCGCGTCCGGCGGACGGGCCCCCACCACGGCCACGGGCTCCACGTCACCGGGGGTCGCCGCCGGCACGGGTTCGGCCGGGTCGGACGGGCGCGTGCGCGGCACGGGTCGGTCCGGCCATCCGCCCATCGCCGCGCCGAGTTGCACCAGTCCCCGCCCGGTCGCGACGTCGGGACCGGGGACGTCGAGGTCGGCCGTGGTCGCGGCCAGCCGGCCGGTCGCCTCCAACGGGGTCATCCCCGTGGATGCCAGCAACGCCAGCAGGCCGCTGACCTGGGGGGCCGCGAAGGAGGTGCCGTCGGCGACGCCGTAGGTGTGCGTGGCGCCGTCGCAGGGCGTGATCTCGGGATGGTCGTCGACGCGGCACCAGGTCGACACGATCCCGGTCCCGGGTGCCATCACGAGGTCGGTCCGGCCGCGATCGCTGAACCCGGCCCGGCGATCGGCACGATCGGTCGCCCCGACCACCAGGATTCCGTCGGCACCACCGGCGTCCACGGCCTCGTCGCCGTTGCCGGCCGCAACGACGACGACCGACCCCGCGGCCAGCGCGTCATCGATCGCGGCGTCGAGCGCCGGGTCGTCTCGCAGGACGGCGACGCCGGCGGTCTCCAGCGACAGGTTCAGGACCGTGGCGCCCGCCGCCACCGCCCAGTCGATCCCTGCGGCCACGCGCCGGGCCGACGCGCGGCCGTCCTCGTCCAGCACCCGGACCGGCAGGATCCGCGCGCCGGCACCGGCGACCCCCGCGATCCCCAGGCCGTTGCCCGAGCGCGCCGCCACGATCCCGGCCACCATCGTCCCGTGCCCGAAGGCGTCCTGGGGCACGTCGTCGCCGTCCACGAAGTCGTGGCCGACGACCTGGCCGTCGTCGTCGCGCACCAGGGCATCCGCCAGGTCCGGGTGCGCGAGGTCCACCCCGGAGTCGATGACCGCGACCACCTGGCCGGTGCCGTCCGGCACCGGGCGCTCACCCGCCAGGCCGATCCGTTGGAGGTACCACTGCTGGTCCCGGTAGGGATCCGCCAGCGGCCCCTCCGCGGCCGTGGGGCTCCCCGACGACCTCGCCGGGGGCGCCGGGCTGGCCGACGGCGCGGCCGCGGCCGGCACGACCTCTGTGGAACCGGCCCACACGATCGCGACACGACGCTCGGGGTCGGGGTCCGGATCCACCGCGCCGACGGTGACGAGCAGCGCCGTCACCGCGGCCACGAGCACGCCGATGGTTCGCAGGGGGATCTTCACGCGGGGACTGGCCTCGTTGCGGGGGACGTGGGCCGGTCGGTGCTCGCGATGCGCAACCCGCCGCACAACGCGGGGACCCGTTGCACGATGGCGCGGGGAGTGCCAAGGACGCGGGAACACCAGGACCGGCGACGCCTGACGCACGGTAGGTGTGCGACCCACGTCACCCGGGCACCGACCGGCGTCGCCCGGACAGTGGTCGCCCCGTCCACGTCCACGCCCGTCGGCGTCTCGTCAGCCCTGCTCGCTGCCGGGCCAGGCGACCGTCCCGTCGTCCAGCACCTCGCGCTTCCACACCGGCACCCGTGCCTTGACTTCGTCGATCAGCGCACTCGCCGCCCGCAAGGCCTCGTCCCGGTGTGGCGCCGAGGCCGCGCACACGATGCTGACCTCGCCGACGTCCAGACGACCGAGGCGGTGCACGACGTGGACCGCACGGACCCCCGGATGGTCGGCGGCGACCCCGACGGCCACCTCGCGCAGCCGGTCTGGGGCGACGTCGTCCCACGCCTCGTACGTCAGTTCACGCACGGGCTGCCCGTCGTGGTGGTTGCGGACCACCCCGGTGAAGATGCCGACGCCGCCGGCCTCGACATCCAGCACGTCGTCGTGGGCCGCACCCACGTCGATCGGTTCGTCGGTCAGGAAGGTGGTCACCCGGACCTCGCCGCGCGGCGGATCCAGGGCCGGGTCGCCGGCCGGCTGGACGGGCGTGGGCGGTGGCCGGGCGTCCGGCCCGCTCATGCCCCGTCGTCCGCGGGGTCGTCGTCCGGCCGCTCGTCCGGCTCGTCGCCGTCGCCGTCAGGATCGGTGTCGCGGCGGCGCCGGGCCAGCAGCCCGAGCGCGAGCAGGCCACCGACGGACGCCGCCGCGGCCACACCAGCCCGGGCGACGGTGCGCCGGTCGGTGCTCACACCCGCGATGTCGATGCGGTCGTTGACCTCGGAGGCGAGCAGGGCAGCGAGGTCGCGGTTGGACAGGGTCGGGCGCCACCCGGCCTCCACGAGCCGCTGGGATGACACCACCCACGGGTACATGACCCATGGCAGGCCGCTCGCGGGCAACCTGGACAGGCCGAGGGCGTGCCCGCGTTGGGTGGCCCCGAAGGCGACCTCCTCGGGCACCTCCCAGACGCGTCGGCCGAGCAACTGACGGGTCTCGTCAAATGACAGCCAGCCCTCGGCGGCCACGTTGTAGGGGCCGCGCAGGGGCGTGTCGATCGCGAGCGTCACGGCGGCCGCAACGTCGTCGACGTGGACGAACTGCGCGGGTGGATGGTGGCCGCGGACCGCCAGCATCCGGTTGCCCTGCAGGCCCCGCGTCAACAGGATCTCGGCGTCGGTCCCGACCACCATCGCCGGACGGAGGACGACGGTTCGGACCCGGTCGTCGCGTTCGGCCAGCGCTTCCTCCACCAGCCGCTTGTGGGCCGCCGGGGCGAAGTCGTCGCCGGCCCGCAGGGGCGCGGACTCGTCGAGCGGCACCGGGTTGTCGGGCGCGGCCCCGTAGACCATCGCGGAGGACACGACGACCAGCGCCTCGACCTCGGCCTCGATCGCGGCGTCGATGACGACCAGCGAGCCGCCGACGTCGATGGATCGGTCGGGGCTGCCCTCGGCGGGGCTGCTGGCAGCGAGGTGGACCACGGCGTCGACGTCGTGGAACGCCCGCCGGACGTCCTCGCGCGACCGGACGTCGGCCTCGCGGAAGACCAGGCCGTCGGTCTGGGCCGGCGGCTGGGTGTCGACCCCCACGACCCGGTGACCGGCCGCCGCGAGCCGTTCGTGCACCCGGCTGCCGAGGAAGCCACTGATGCCGGTGACGGCGATGGTGGGCACGTGGAGTCCTGTCGGTCGGCTCGTCGCCGGCGGCCATCACCCGGGCCTCGTCCCGACGGTCCATGGTCGTCGACCCGGCGCCGGCCGTGCACCGAGGCTAACGCACCGGTCGGCGTGCGTCGGGATCCGTGCGTCCTCACCGACCACCTGTGTCGGGGCCGCGCAGGTCGCCTGCGTGTCGGGCGCGCCACCCCGGCCGATCGAGGTCGCACGCCTGCTCGCCAGGTGCGACACTGGACGTCGACGGGAGACACCATGAGCGACGACGACCACCTGCCCGACTTCGGCAACTTCGACGACCTGCCCGAGGAGGTCCGCGAACTGCTGGCCAACCTCGGCGGCGGGGATCCGGAGGAGGTCATGTCTGCCATGGCCGACCTGATGCCGCAGGTCCAGGCCCAGATGCAGGCAATGATGTCGGCCGCACCCCCCACGGGACCGGTCGACTGGGACGTGGCGCGACGCGTGGCCTTCCAACTGGCCGCCGAGGGTGATCGCGGCCCGTCGGTGGAGGAACAGCAGCGCGCCGAGCAGGCGATCGAGCTGGCCGAGCACTGGCTCGACGCGGGCTCGCTGCCCCCGCCACCGGACCTGGGCCGCACGCGCGTCGTCCGCCGGACCGAGTGGGTCGATGCCGCCCTGGAACACCTCCGACCGCTGATCGAACCCGTCGCCGGGGCGACCGGCCGGGCGATGGCGGCATTGGTGCCCGACGGCGGGCTGGACGATGCCGACCTGCAGGCCTCGGGCATGCTGGACGCGCTGCCCGAGGGCATGTCCGAGTTGCTCGGCGGGATCGACCTGGGGGCGATGGTCGGCCGGCTCGCGGCGACCACCACCGGTCTGCACGCCGGGATGGCACTGGGCAACCTGGCCCACCAACTGCTGGGCAGCCACGACCTCGGGATCGCGACCGTGCCGCGGGGCACCGCGATGTTCGCCGCGGTCAACACCAGCGAGGCCTTCGACGGCTGGGACCTCGACGACCAGGAGGTCGCCCTCGCCCTGGCGCTGCACGAGGCTGCCCACCGGCGGCTGTTCCACGCGGTCCCGTGGTTGGGCGCGCACGTCCAGTCCCTGGTGGCGCAGTTCGCCAACGGCAGCGAGCCCGACCCGCAACGCCTGGAGGAACTGCTCCGGGACGCCATGACGGGGGTCGATCCCGAGGATCCCCAGTCCATGGGCGAGGCCATCCGCCGCGCCGGACGCTTCCGCCTGGAGCCGACCGCGGCCCAGCAACGCGTGCTGGCCCGCCTCCAGGGCGTCACCACGCTGACCCGGGCCTGGGCTCGACACGAGGCCTTGGCGGCTGCCTCGGGCCGGCTGCCGTCGCTGGACGCCATCGACGAGATCCTTCGCCGGCGCCGCGCGGAGACCGGGGACGGCGAGCAGGTGCTGTCGGACCTGCTGGGCCTGCAGTTGACCGCGGACGATCCCGACGTGGGCGACGGGTTCGTGGAGGCCGTCGTGGCGGCCCGCGGCGGCAGCGCCCTGCACGAGGCCCTGGCGCACCCGGAGAACCTCCCGGACGCCCAGGAACTGGCGACGCCGTCACGGTGGCTGGTCCGCATGGCCGCGGCCGACGCCATCCCGGACGACGCATCGTCGCTGTTCGACGGACTGGGCGACGCTCCGGTCGAGCCGTCCGCCGCCCAGCGGCTGGGCACCATGCAGACCGGCGATCAGGACCAGCCCGAGGACGGTGACCTCGACGAGCCCGGCGGTCAGGACGGACCCGACGCCTGATCCCGATCACCCTCGCGCAGGGCGGCCCCCTCGGGCGACTCGGCCGGGGGGTCCGGCTCGACCACGGGCGCGGTGCCGCCGGGACCCGCGGCGGCCGCGTGCGCGACCCCCGCCAGGAACCCACGGGCCCAGTCGGCGTCCGGGTAGCCCGCCACCAGGTCGTGGAAGGCCGGGCCGTGGTTCGGCTCCACCAGGTGGGCCAGTTCGTGCACCAGCAGGTAGTCGAGCACGCGATCGGGGAACGCCGCGGCCACCGTGCTGATCCGGATCGCCCCGGTCGCCGGGGTGGCCGACGCCCAGCGGCGCGTCATCCGGTTGGACCAGGAGACGGTGCTCGGACGGATGCCGTCCAACCAGCGGTCGCCCGCTGCACAGGCCCGCTGCTGCAACCAGGTATCGTCGCCCCGTCGGCGGGCCCGGTCGCGGCGGGTGACCCGCGCGACCAGGTCGGTGATGGTCCGCTCGGCCACGTCCGTCGGCAGGTGCGCCGGCAACTGCACCACCACGTGCCCGTCCCGGGCGAAGGCCGAGGCGCGGGCACGACGGCGGGTCGACCGCACGATCCGTACCGGGGGTTCGCCCGGCCGCTGCGGCGGACGGTGCTCGACGTCGCGGGCCATGCAGCTCCTGTCCGTGCGCACGGTGGACAGGGTGCCCGGCCTGCCGGGCGCTGTCGTGCGCGGGTCGCCCGACTGGGGACAGCGGCGCTCGCGATCCCGTGATTCTGGTCGTCCACAGGCTGGGGACAACCCTGTGGACGGCGATCGTGCCAGACCGGCCGTCCGCGGTGGAGGGGCGGCGTGTGGCGTCCGGCGCGACGATCTGGCGTCGTCCACAGCTGACGCCCGTGCTTTCCACAGCCCGTCCACAGGTTGGGTGCCGTTCCTCCCCAGCCACCTGTGGACGAACGAGTTGACGGGCGTGGTGGGGCGCGGGTTAGGGTGCCGACGCACAACCCCCGCATCGCCACGGTGGGTGTTCCACGGGGAAGGGAACACCAGCCATGGCTGCGGGGGTTGTGCCGTCCCCGACCGCTGGGCCAAGGGCCGTGGTGGCAGGTCCAGAATCTCGGCGGAAGTTGGTCGGTGGTCCCCGTCGGTGACCGTGGCACGCCCGGTCGCCACCACCTCGCCACGGGCCCGGGACAGCCGGCCGGCCCGGTGGGCCCGGCCAGTACGATGCCGGCCCGTCGCCAGCCGTCGACACACCGGGGAGGGACCAGCGTGAGCACCACCCGGGCGGCCGCCTTCTTCGACCTCGACCGCACGTTGATCAGCGGGGCCTCCCCCGCCACCTTCGCGGTTGCGGCGTGGCGCGGCGGGATGCTCGACGGCGGCATGCTCGCCCGGGACGCGCTCGGGGCCGTGATGTTCCGCCTCTTCGGAGCGTCCGACGAGACCTCGACCGCCAGCCGCGATCGGATCCTCGAGATCGTCCGTGGCACCCGCCGGGACGAGCTCGTGGCCCTCAGCGAGGTCGTCATCCCGACCCTGCTGGACAAGATCCGGCCCGAGTCGCACGGGCTGATCGAGATGCACCACGAGGCCGGTCGCGACACCTACATCGTGTCCGCCTCGCCCCAGGAACTGGTCGGGGCCCTGGCGAGTGCGTTGGGCATGACCGGCGGCATCGGCACGCGCGCCGCGGTGGACGACAGCGGTCACTACACCGGGCTGCTCGACGGACCCTTCGTCTACGGCGAGGGCAAGGTCGAGGCGATCGCGGACCTGGCTGCCGACCGCGGGTACGACCTGCGGCTGAGCTATGGCTACTCCGACTCGGCCTCGGACCTGCCGATGCTCGACCTCGTGGGCCACCCGGTCGCGGTCAACCCGGACTCGGCCCTGGAGTCGGTGGCCCAGCAGCGTGGCTGGCCGATCGTCATCTTCTCGCGTCGAACCAAGCGCGTGATCAAGACCACGACGGCGATCAGTGGGGCGATCGGGCTGGCGTCCACCACCTACGCCGTCGGGCGCCGCCACGGTCGGACCCTCGAAGCCGCCGAACTGTCCCGTTCCGGGTCCGGCTGGAAACGGTGGTCGTGATCGCGACCCTCGGCACCTCCACCTGGCGACGCACGGACCACCTGCGAGACCTTGTGGCCACGACCCACCGGTTGGCCGACGACGTCGGGCGCGCGGTGGCTGCCGGGTCGACCGCACCCGACCTGTGGGACCGGGCCGTGATCGCGTCGTGCCGCCTCGACGGCTCCCCGCACGACACCACGCCCACCGACGGCGAGACCACCTCGCTGGTCGACGACGACTCGTCCACCGAGGACGTCTGGCGGCGCGAGTACGCGGGCGTGCGCCGGGCGCTGGCCGCCGACGACCTCGCCGAACTCCTCCGCCGCGACGTCCTGGGGGCGATCCAGGGCCTGCACCGCCTGCTGACGGGTGGGCTGGTCGCGACCGACCTGCGTGGACGGCTGCGCCGCAGCGACGTGGCCGTGCACACCGGTGGCGAGGGCCGCCAGGTGTTCCGACCGGTCACCCCCGACCGGCTTGCCCGCGAGATGACCCACCTGCGCCGGCTGGTGGCCGACGACGACCACGACCCGCTGGAGGTCGCGGGGATCCTGCAGTTCGACCTGCTTCGCCTCCACCCCTTCGAGTCCGCCAACGGGCGCCTGGCGCGGGCCGCGGCACGACTGGTGTTGCGTGGGGCGGGACTGGACCCCGGCGGGCTGTCCGTGCCCGAGATCGTGATGGCCCAGCGCCGTGCGGGCAACTACGACGAGGTCGCCGCCGGGCTTCGCAGTGGTGACCGCACCCGGTTCCTGGAGGGCTGGGGCGAGGACGTGACGGCCGGACTCCGGCTGGCCGCCACGACCCTGGGGGTCCAGCCCGGACCCGTCGACACCGACCTCGTGGCCCGGCTCCCCACGGCCTTCACCCTCGTCGACGTGGCCCACAACCTCGGCGGCGACGACACCCACCCCGACCTCGGCGCGGCGCGCCGGACCGCCAACGCGCTGCTGGATGCCGGATTGGCTCAGCGCCTGCACGGCAGTCGCGGCCTGCGGTTCCGGCGCCGTCCCGGCCCACCATCCGACCCGGCCTCCCCACCATCCGGCCCGGCTCGCCCACCGTCGCGCCCTGCCGCCTGACGGCCCTGCTCGGCCTACACTCCGGTGCCCCGGCCCCCGACGGAACTGGCCCGACCACGAGGATGTCCGTGTCCCCTGGCTCCCGACCCCGCCACCTGTGGGCCGTGCCGTCGCCCGACGCGTCACGCCGGTCGCAGGCCGCGCCACACCTCCCACTCACGCCGGTGGTCGTCGAACAGGTCCGGGCCAGCATCCTCGCGCTGGCCGAGCGCTACCTGGGCACCGACGACCGCGAACCGACCCGGTCGTGGGAGGTCCACGTCACCGGCATGGCCCCGTGGGAACTACGCCTGTCGTCCCGCAAGTGCACGATCTCGCCCGGCTCGGCGCGGTCCCCCGACGTCCGCTTCCAGACCGACGCGTTCACCTGGCTCGACATCGTCAGCGGCCGGACCGACGCGGTGGCGGCCTTCCAGGCCGGACGGTTGGTGGTCCGCGGCGACCTCCAGCTCGCGGTCCTGCTCGGGACCATGTTCGTCCCGGGCCACCAGTCCCACCGGCGCGTCCGCCGGGTCCGCACCCAGCTGCGCGACGTGGTGGTCGAGTCGCTGGTGGTCGGCGCCGGCGAGCCGGTCCTGCTGATCCACGGCCTGGGGGCGTCGAAGGTGACCTTCGTGCCGTCCATCGACGACCTCGCGCTGGACCATCTCGTCCACGCCATCGACCTGCCCGGCTACGGCAACTCCGACGCCCCGCTGCCCACGGGCGACCGCTACTCGCTGCGGTGGTACGCCGACATCGTGGTCCAGTACTGCGCCGCCAACGACCTCGACCGGGTGCACCTGGTCGGCAACTCCATGGGGGGCCGCGTGGCGACGGAGGTGGCACTGCGCCACCCGGACCTGGTGGCCACGCTGGTGGGCCTGTGCCCGGCAGTCCCGGTCGAGCCGCTGCGGTTGCTCCGGCCGATGCTGCGGACCCTCCCCCTCCAGTGGATGGCCGCCGGACCCGTGTGGGTGCCGCCGGACATGCTGCGCGACGGGATCAGCTCCCTGTTCTTCGACCCCGACCGACTCCCGGCCGCGAACCTGGACGCCGCGGTGGACGAGGCCCGGTTGCAGATCCAGCGTCGCAACTACCGACTCGCGGCCGCCGCCGGCGCCCGTGCCATGGCGATGGATCGTGGCCGGGGGCGGCGCGGCCTGTGGCACCGGCTGGGTGGCCTCCAGGTGCCGACGATGTGGATCTTCGGCGGCATGGACCCGCTGGTCGACCGCCAGGCCGCCGCCCGCGCCCGCGAGGCCCTCCCACCCGACGCGATCGTGGAACTGTGGCACGACTGCGGCCACGTGCCCCAGTTCGAGCTCCCCGACCGGACCCACGACCGCATCCGTCGGTTCCTCCGGTCCGCCGTCACGGAGCGGCTGCCTGCGTGACCCGGACCGCCGCCCCCGCCCCGAGGTGCCCATGAGTACGTCCGACGCCGCCATGCACGATCGCGACGTGGTCGACCCGGACTCGTCGTGGCTGTCCGAGGATGACCTCGCCAACGTCCGCGATCGGGTGCCCCAGGTCTACGTCCAGGCCGTGCCGGTCCGTCTGGACCACCTCGGTCGTGCCAGCCACGTCGGCCTGCTGTTGCGGGCCATGCCCGACGGCACCATCTCGCGCGCGATCGTCTCCGGGCGGGTCCACCACCGCGAACTGGTCCGCGAGGCCCTGTGGCGCCACCTGTGCAAGGACCTGGGCCCGGAGGCCGACCCCCAGTTGCCGGTCGCGCCGGCCCCGTTCACCGTCGCCGAGTACTTCCCGGAGCCCGACCGCACCGGCTTCCACGACCCGCGCCAGCACGCCGTCGCGCTGGTCTACCTCGTGCCCGTCACGGGCGAGTGCGAGCCGTCCGCCGACGCCCTGGACTTCTCGTGGATTCGGGTCGCCGAACTGGGCGACGCCAACGTCACGGCCGAGATGGCCAGCGGCCACCACCGCCTGATCCTCATGGCGCTGGCCCATGCCGGCGTCCGCACCTGACCGTTCCCGCGCCCGGCGCGCCAACCGAACCGAGGAGCACACATGCTGGGACTCGTCCTCCGCCTCGCCATCAACGGAGCCGCGATGTGGGCTGCCATCCAGGTGGTCGACGGCCTGAACTTCAGCGGTCACTGGAGTTCCCTGCTGTTCATCACCATCGCCATGGCCGTCGTCAACGCCGCCATCAAGCCGCTCGCGACGCTGTTCTCGATGCCGCTGGTGATCCTCACCCTCGGCCTGTTCATCCTGTTGATCAACGCCCTGATGCTGTCGGTCGTCCTGTGGGTGTCCGACGTGTTCGACCTCGGCCTGACATCGGTCGACTTCAGTTCGACCTTCCTGGCCGCGCTGGTGATCTCGCTGGTGTCGTGGTTGCTGTCCGCCCTGTTCGGCGACGCAGACTGATCGCCGATCGGATCCGGCGGTCAGCCGGCCAACAGTGCCTGCAGGTCGTCCGGTGTCGTGACGGGCCGGTCGCACACGAAGTCGCGGCACACGTACGCCGCCGGCCGCCCGTCGACCTCGCCCCGGTCGGCCAAGACCTCGAGCGTGGTGCCGTCGTCGGGCGCGGCGACCACCACCGCCGTCCCGGGCCCGGCGGTCGCCAGCGCGAGCAGCGCCAGCGCGTCGCGATCGACCCCCGCCCGCCCGACGACGGCGACCTCGCGACCCGGCGCGATGCTCGCGACCGCGGCCCGGAGCAGTTCGCCGTGGCCGGTCGGCGCGCGTTCGAGGTCGTCGGCCACGGCGGCCAGGATCGCGTCGGCGGTGGCGCGGTGGCGATCGTCGCCGGTCAGGCGCGCCAGTCGCACCAGCGCCCGCGCCAGCAGCGAGGTGCCGGCCGGCGTGGCGCCGTCGTGGGACTCCCGGGGCCGCACGACCAGTGACTCCGCCCGCCGCGACGTGCGATGGAAGCCGCCCGAACCGTCGGCGAAGTCCTCCAACGCGGCGTCCAGCACCTGCCGGGCCCAGTCGACCAGTTCGACCCGCCCGACGACCGGGGCCAGTTCCAGCGCCGCCAGCGCGATCCCGGCGACGTCGTCCAGCAACGCGGGCACGCTCGAGCGGCCGGCCCGATGCGCGTGCAACAGGTGGCCGTCGTCGTCCACCATCCGGGTGCGCACGAAGGCCAGCGCCCGCAGCGCGGCATCGGCGAGCTCCGGTCGGGCCAGGACGACCGCGGCCACCGCCAGGCCCCGGATCGCCAGGGCGTTGGCGTCGGCCAAGACCTTGTCGTCGAGGCCGGGTTGGGGGCGGGTCGCACGCCGGGCCGCCAGCGCGGCCAGTGTGGCATCGACGGCGACCTGCCAGTCGCCCATGTCGAGGTCGTGCGCCGCCACGAACTCGGCCATGGGAACCGGGGTGTGGAGGATGTTGTCGCCCCGGGGCGCGCCGCGCTCGGGGGTGAAGTTGCCCTCGGCCCGTACCTCGAACCATGCCGCCGCGAGGTCGCCGTCGACGGCCGGACGCACCGTTGCCACGACCTCCCGGAACTCGTCGTCCTGCCACACCGTGGTGAGGCCCTCCTCGCCGTCCGTGTCGGCGTCCAGCGCCGTGAAGAAGCCACCGTCGGGCGCCTGCATCTCGTCGACCAACCAGGTCGCGATCCGGTCGGCGACCCGAGTGAGGTCCTCGCGGCCGGTCAGTCGCGCCGCCGTGGCGTAGGCCTCCAGCAGCAGGCCGTTGTCGTACAGCATCTTCTCGAAGTGGGGCAGCAACCAGTGCGCGTCGGTCGAATAGCGCGCGAACCCCCCGACGACGTGGTCGTGGATGCCGCCGCGCGCCATCGTGTCCAGCGACGACACCGCCGCGGCCAGGGCGTCCGGATCGCCGGTGACACGGTGGTGGTCCAGCAGGAACTGGATGGTCATGGCCTGCGGGAACTTCGGCGCCCGGCCGAACCCGCCGCGTTCGCGGTCCCACGCCCGCTCGACCACCAGCGTGGCCGCGCGTTGCACCAGGGCCGCGTCGACCACGGGTCCGTCGTCGTCGGGGGTGTCGGACGGCCCGGGTCGCGCACCCGACTCCAGCGCGGCCGCCAGCGACGCCGTGATCGAGGCGGCGGACTCGACCAGTTCGACGCGCCGGTCGCGCCAGGCGTCGGACAACGCGGTCAGTACCTGCCGGAACGACGGCCGACCGTGGTGGGACGTGGCCGGGAAGTACGTCCCGGCGTAGAACGGACGCTGGTCGTGGTCGAGCCAGACCGACATCGGCCAGCCCCCCTGCCCGGTCAGGGCCTGCGTGGCCGTCATGTAGATCGCGTCGATGTCGGGCCGTTCCTCGCGGTCCACCTTGATCGACACGAAATGGTCGTCGAGCTGGGCCGCGGTGGCCTCGTCCTCGAACGACTCGTGGGCCATCACGTGGCACCAGTGGCAGGCCGAGTAGCCCACGCTCAGGAACACCGGCACATCGCGAGCACGTGCCGCCGCGAAGGCCGCCGGCCCCCATTCCCACCAGTCGACCGGGTTGTCGGCGTGCTGCAACAGGTACGGGCTGTTGGCACCGGCGAGGCGGTTGGGCACGGGCGACTCCCGATCGGGGCGGTCGACCGTACCGACGACCCGGATCCGGATCCGGACCCCGTCGGCGTGCCGGCACCCGTGGAACGACCCCTGTCCGTTGGTCGTCATGACTCGACGGCGTCACCCGATACCTTGGGAAACGCACCGCAACGGGGTGTCTGGTTGCCCGACATGATGGCAACAACCCAAGGTGCTCAGCAAGGAACATGCAATGCCAGAAGGTACCGTCAAGTGGTTCAACGCCGACAAGGGCTATGGGTTCATCACCCCAGCCGAAGGTGGCGAGGACCTGTTCGTCCACTTCTCCGCAATCCAGGTCGATGGGTACAAGTCCCTCGACGAGGGTCAGCGGGTCACGTTCGAGATGGGTCAGGGCCAGAAGGGCCCCCAGGCCAACGACGTTCGTCCGCTCTGACGCGAACCACGTTGTAAAGGCAAGCCCCGCTTCGGCGGGGCTTGTTCGTGTTCCGGCGCCGTGGCGCCCCGACCGTCGACCAGTCGGGGGATCCGCTCGACATTTCGCGGATCTGCTCGACATTCCCACAGATCGCACCCGAACGGCCGCCCGTGTGGCCGTCCCCGCTGCGCGCCGACCGGAGACACTGGACAGACGCCATCCCAGGAGTTTCCCATGCGCGTCGTCATCTCCGGCGGCCACGGCCAGATTGCCCTGCTGCTCGCCCAGCGGTTGACCACCGAGGACGACGCCGAGGTGGCCGGCCTGATCCGCAAGCCCGACCAGGCGGACGACCTGCGCGAGGCCGGCTCCGAACCGATCCACCTCGACCTCGAACTGGCCTCGGTCGCGGAACTGACCGAGGCCGTGCGTGGCGCCGACGCGGTGGTCTTTGCCGCCGGCGCCGGTGCAGGATCCGGAGCCGGACGCAAGGAGACGGTCGACTTCGCGGCTGCCCTGAACCTGCGGGACGCGGCCGCCGCGGCCGGAGTCGGGCGCTACGTGATGTTGTCGTCCATGGGCACCGACGACCCGCCCTCGGACGACGACGACGCCTTCAGCGTCTACCTGCGGGCGAAGGCGCGGGCCGACAAGGCCGTCATGGCCAGCGACCTCGCGTGGACCATCGTCCGCCCGGGTGCACTGACCGACGACGAGCCGACCGGTCGGGTCGCGCTCGCTCGCCACGTGGACCGGGGCGAGATCACGCGCGCCGACGTCGCCCACGTCCTGGCCGAGGTGTTGAACCGGCCCGCGACCAGCGGGCACGTCGTCGAGGTGGTCGGCGGCGACACCGACATCCACCAGGCGATCGACGACCTCGTGCACAGCTGACATCGGGCCCGTACCACATCACGACCCGGGCCGCGAGCCCGGCCACCACGACCACGCTCGTCTGCACCCACGACCGGAGCATCCCATGACCACGTCCCCGACCGTGACCGCCCAGGGCGTCACGATGCCCGCAATCGGCTTCGGAACGTTCGAGTTGACCGAGGCCACCGCCGAACGCACCGTGGCCGAGGCCCTCGATCTCGGGTACCGCCACGTCGACACCGCCGTCGGCTACGACAACGAGACCGGGGTGGGCCGCGGCCTGCGGGCCTCGGGCATCGACCGCGACGAGGTCTGGGTCACGACCAAGATCCGCCCGGACCACGCCGCCGCGGACGAGGTGCCGGCCGAGGTCGAGGGCAGCCTCGAACGACTCGAACTCGACCACGTCGACCTGGTGTTGTTGCACTGGCCCACCACCGACGTCGAGGTCGAGGAGACGATCGAGGCCATGGATGTCCTGCGCCAGCGCGGCCTGACCCGCACGATCGGCATCTCCAACCACCCGGTCGCATTGATGCGACGCGCGGCCGCCGCGGGACCGGTCTTCACCAACCAGGTCGAGTACCACCCCTTCCTGGGCCAGGACGCCGTGATCGTGGCCGCCCGCGACCTCGACATGACCGTCACCGCCTACTCGCCGGTCGCCCGTGGCGACGTGTTCGACGACGACGTGCTGGCCGACATCGCCGCCGCGCACGACGCCGACCCGGGCCAGGTGGCGTTGCGCTGGTTGCTCGACCACGAGGGCGTCGCCGTCATCCCACGATCCTCCAACGTCGACCACATCGCGGCCAACCTCGACGTGGACCTCGACCTATCGACCGGCGACACCCAACGGGTCGACGACCTGCCCAAGGACCGGCGCCTGATCGACCCGCCATTCGCGCCCGACTGGGACTGACGCCATCGGCCGGACCTGACCGGCCGGGTCCGCCCGGTCCAGGGACCAGGACGACGGCCCGACGACCACGACCTCGGAGATCCTGATGGGAACGACCGACTCCAGCGCGACCACGACCGTCCGCAGCCAGGGCGTCGCCATGCCGGCGATCGGGCTCGGCACCGCCGGGCTCGATGACGACACCGCGGCCGACGTCGTGGCGGCGGCGATCGACCTGGGCTACCGCCACGTCGACACGGCCATCGACTACGACAACGAGGTCGGTGTCGGTCGGGGCCTGCGGGCGGCCGGCATCGATCGCGACGAGGTGTGGGTGACGACCAAGGTCCCGGCCGGCGACGCCGCAGCCGACGATGTCGCCCCGGCCATGGAGGCCAGCCTAAAACGCCTGGGGCTCGACCACGTCGACCTCGTGCTGTTGCACTGGCCCAGCGACCGGGTGCACGTCGAGGAGACCGTGACCGCGCTGGACGCCCTGCGCGAGCGTGGCCTCGCCCGCGCGATCGGCATCTCCAACCATCCGGTCGCGCTGATGCGACGCGCCGCTGCCGCGGCCCCGGTCGTCACCAACCAGGTCGAGTACCACCCGTTCCTGGCCCAGGACGCCGTCCTGTCCGCCGCGCGCGACCTCGACATGACCGTCACCGCCTACTCGCCGCTGGCCCAGGGCGACGTCTTCGATCACGACGTCCTGGCCGACATCGCCGCCGCCCACGACGCCACGGCCGGGCAGGTCGCGCTGCGCTGGTTGCTGGACCAGGACGGTGTCGCGGTCATCCCGCGCTCGTCGAACCTCGACCACGTGGCCGCCAACCTCGCGGTCGACCTCACCCTGTCCGACGACGATCGTGGGCGCATCGATGGCCTCTCGAAGGACCGTCGCCTGATCGACCCCGCGTCCGGTCCGGACTGGGACTGATCCCGGGCCGTCCCCCTCGCCCTGCCGCAGCACGGCACGTCGGCGACCGCCCGGCACGGGTGGCGACCAGATCGCCGCGATCCGGGTGCCGCGCAGGTCGGCCGTCAGCGACCGGCCGGGCAGGCCCCCGCAACCGTGGCTCAGCGGGACCGTCGCCGGCGGTAGGCCCGGGCGTTGTGACGGCCGCCGCAGGCATCCATCGAGCACCAGCGCGTGCTGCGGTTGCGTGACGAGTCGTACACGACCCAGCGACAGTGGTGGCACGCCACCAGCCGGTCCCACTCCCCCGTCGACTGGTGCACGAGCACGATCCGGACGAGGTCGCCCAGCAGTCGGTCGGTGCCCGTCCCGGTCGGCGCGATGACGGCCAGGGTTCCGGGGGTGGCCTCGACCTGCAGACACACGTCGAGCACGGTCCCCGCTCCGGGGACGTCGGCCGCGTCGCCGTCGCCCTTCTGCCCGTGCACGATCGCCATGCCGTGGAGGCGTTCCCGCACGGCCACGATGCGGTCGCGATCGTCGGGTTCCGGGAGGAAGCCGGGGCGTTCCTCGGACTCCAGGAAGGTGCCCACGCCCAGCGGCGTGGCGAGTCGGTCGGCCCCGTTCTCGCGATTGCGCGTGTTCAGGAAGCGTCGCACGAACTCGAGTTCCCCCGGGGCCTCGCGACCGGCCGGCCACCACGGATGCGGCAGCACCCGCCCGTCGTCGTCGCGGGGATGGTCGGTGGGCATCAGGGCGGACGCATCACGACGGGGTCTCGTCCAGGCACGACTCCACCAGCGCCTGAAACACCGAACCGGCGGCCCCGGTGGCCTCGACCTCGACGATCACCGGGTCGGCGCCGTCCAGCGACACCGCCAGCGGGAAGTGCAGTTTGCGCTTGGCCTCGATCAGCGCATGCGTGTCGCAGCGCGCGGCCGAGGCCCGCACGGCCAAGCGCCCGGTCGACCCGGGGTCCACCGCGAACGGCAACGGTTGCTCGGCCTCCATGGCGAAGATGATGTTCCCTTCCACGCCGCGGACCTCGATCGATGCCCCGCCGGCCATGGCCACCACCAGGTCACCGGTGACCACCCGTGGCGCCACCGGGGTCCAGGCGTCTCCGAAGGCCAGGTCCGCCACCTCCGCGATGGCGGCGACGGCACACTCCCGTCGATGGCGCTGGGCCACGAGGTTGTCGGGGTGGGGCCGCAGCGGGATCCGGCGCTGTCCGTCCTGGGTGGTGAGCACGACCTGTCCCACGTCGGCGCCCGGGGCGGGTGAGCCGTGCCGGCAGTCCGCGACGCCGTAGGGCAACGGCACGAGCACGGGCCCGCTCGTCAGGGTGAAGTCGCGGGGCGTGACCTCGACCGGTTTGTACCACGGCGAGTCCAGCACCAGGCCGGTCACCGCGTGCGGCGGCCCCTCGTGGCGCAGTTCGAGCCGGAAGGTCCGCTGGGTGTCGAACAGGGTAGACGCCGTGGCCGTGGCCGACGTCCCATCGGTGTCGGACGGGTCCGGCTCGGACGAGTCCGGCCCGGGGGGCGGCGCCGGAGCGGTCGACGCCGTCGACCCGTCGGGCGGGGATGTGGACGGCGACGTCGGCGTCGCGGACAAGGTGGGTGCCGCCGTCACGGTCGGCACCGGGGACGCGGTCGGCGACCGCGCGGGGGTGCCGCCGGACGCCCCACAGGCGCTGGTCAGGGCCCCCACCAGCACCAGCGCCAGGGTCGGCCGACCGCGGAGGGACCGAGGCGAGGTGTTCGGCGCAAACGTCATGGGCAACAGTATGACACCAGTGACGAGTGGCGTCAACGCTGCCGATCCGTCCGCTCTCCGCTCGACCCGACACCACAGCGCGCGACGGGGGCCACGCCGTGAGGAGGCCGATCCCCAGGGTCGCTGCACCGGCGGCCAGCGACGCCGCCCCGGCCCACACCAGCACGATCAGGCGGTTGGGTTCGTGGACGTCGGTGCCCATCGACGAGAAGAAGAACCCGGCTGGCATCAGGATCGCCGCCGCCGGGATACCGGCCCGGGCGATCGTCGACCACGCCCCCGACAGCGTCGTCGCGTCGGTGAGGATGGCCGACACCAGGCCCAACAGCACGAGTACCCCGGCGTGGGCGTGTCCGGCCCGGGCGAAGGCGACCTGGAAGTCGGTCGCCGGGGCGCGGCCCCGCACGACCTTGACCAGGTACATCCCGCCGGTCTCGATCGTGACGAAGGCCAGCATCAGGATGCCGGCCAGCCGCAGGGCGGCCGGGCTCAGGAGGGGGTCGGTTCCATGGGGTGCTCCCTGGAAGGGCGGGGTGTTTCGCAACAGTGTTACGTTACAGTGTTGCAACCAAGGTGCAAGTCTGGTCGACTGGCTCGTGCAACACCTCTCGACGACAGGGACGCCCATGGTCCGGCCCCGGGTCCACGACGCGGAGACGGCCGATGCGCTGGTGGCAGCCGCTGCCCGCCTGCTGGCGGACGGCGGCCCCGACGCGGTGTCGGTCCGACGCGTGGCGACCGAGGTGGGCGTGTCGACGCGGGCGGTCTACTCGCTGTTCGGGTCGCGCGACGACCTGCTGGCGGAACTGGCCCGACGCGGCTTCGAGGGGCTCCACCGTGAACTGACCGCCGCCCCGCCCACCGATGATCCGCTCGCGGACCTTCGTGTCCTGGGCGAGGCCTACCGGCGCAGCGCGGCGGCCCGCCCCCACCTCTACCCCGCCATGTTCCAGTGGACGCCCGCCACGGGCGGGTCCGCGGGCACCGCCGAATCCGAGCGCACCTTCGACCTCCTCGAGGCCTCGGCCGCCCGCTGCGTCGACGCCGGGCTGTTGGTCGGCGACCCCCTGTTGCTGGCCCGCCAACTGTGGGCCGTGACCCACGGCCTCGTGCTGCTGGAGGCGCAGGGCCGCCTGGGCGACGATCCCGACGAGGTCTGGGACCACGCCCTGCGCGCCATCGCCATCGGCAACGCCGGCCTCGTCCCGTCCTGACGCTCGGTGCGCAACAGCGCGACGCCACCACTGGGTGCCGATCGTGCGCAACGCCGCATCCCGACCGCGGTCCTCAGTCGGTGGGACGCTTCTGGGGGGCGGAGTCGGGGAGGCGCTCGATGGCGGCCGCGGCGAGTGGGCGCACGTCGTCCAGCAACGCCTCGGCGGCGTCGACGCCGAACGCCACCACCGGCGCCGCGGTCAGTGCGTCGGTGCGCGTCTCCAATTCGCTGCGCCAGGCCCGGCCCGCCGTGGTGAACTGTTCGTCCGGGGTGATCCAGCCCCGCTCGACCAGGCCGTCTACCGCGGCCTGCCACGCGTCGTCGTCCCAGCCGCGCGACTCGCGGACCCAGTCGCGGTCGTACGCCGGCGTGGCGCCGGCCAGCACGTTGGCCTCGATGCCGTCCAGGGGCATGGAGGCCAGCAGGGCCAGGTGCCGGTCCCCGCGGTATTCGCGGGCGAGCGTGGCGGCGTGGAAGATCGTCATGGTCGGATCGTCCGGCCACGGCCGGGCGGCGTTGGCCGCGAACAGCGGGAGGCTGGCCCGCGCCCCCCGGAGGTCCATACCGGCGGCGAACGTCCGGGCACGGTCGGCGACGTCGGCCAGCAGGTCGGCATCGACGTCGGCCCACGCCTCGGCCAGGGCGCGGCCCACGGCCTCGTCCCGCGCCGCCAGGATCTCCGCTGGGCGCGCCAGGTCCCAGGCATCCGGGATCGCGCGGCGGATGCGCGCCACGTCGAAGGACGGGAAGGTCGCCTCGACGACCGCCGATTCCACCGGACCCATTGCCGCCGCGCGACTCGCGAAGTACCCCATCCAGTAGCCCTTGAGCCCGACCGCCTTCCACGACCCCAGGACCTCGCGGTCGAAGTAGGCCAGGACGTGGATGCCGTCCAGGGCACGGGTCAGGTGGCGGGCCAGGAGCACGGGGCGGTCCTCGGGTGGGCGGGCCGTCACCCTAACCGCCGGGAACCCGTGCGGCCGCGCTTCCCAGGGTCTGTCTCGTGGATGTGTTGCGCACCGAGGTTGTCGCTGGGCTCGCGTCACGAGCGCGGGTCGCGTGGCAGACCGGGTCTGTCTGCGAGCGGATTGCAACGACGTGAGGCCCAAGAACCCGATGAGCCCAGCGGCGACCGAATGCCAACTGAGTTCACGAGACAGGCCCTACTCCTGCAAGAAGGCGAAGGTCATCAGGACGGTCCCGTCGGCGTCGGTGACCTCCACGCGGTCGAGGTCCGCGCGCGCGATCGAACTCGCGCCCCGCACCCGCGCCCCACGGCCGCTCGTCGCGCCCCAGGTGCCGGCCTGCTCGCGCCGGCCGTCCGTGGCGACCGCCCACAGCACGTAGGTGGCACGGTCCGGCAACGCCTGCAGGTCCAGTTCCACGGTCGTACCCCACTCCCACGCCAGCGCGGCCGCCTCCCCGCGGGTCGACACCGCATCGAGCACCTGGGCCCGGATCGGTGCCACCAGCCGGTCCGGGGCCGGCTCGGACGCCGCGCGATCGACCAGCAGCCCGGCCCCGGCGATCAGCGCCGCCACCGTCGCCAGCGCCAGCGCGCCCACGGCGGTCGCCCGCCACCGGGCCAGTCGTCGGTGGACCGACGTCTCGAAAGCAGCGAGATCGGTCGCCATCCGGTCGCGCAGCCCGGGAGCGACCGTCAGTCGACCGTCCACGACCTCCTCGGCCGACACCCGGTTCAGGAGCCCGGGCAGCGGCGACAGGACGGCCACCTCGACCGCACAGTCGGAACAGGACGCGACGTGCGCCTCGACCTCGCGTCGGGCGGGGCCGTCGAGCGCGCCCAGGACCCACGCACCCAGCGACTCGCGCAACCGGCGATGGTCCTCCACGGGGCGGTCGGGGCGATCGTGGTCGTCCGTGCGGTCCGAGCCCGTCATCCCATCACCCCCTGTTCCTCCAACCGCAGGCGCAGCGCCCGCAGCCCGTAGTAGACCCGGGACTTGACCGTGCCTTCGGGCACGCCCAGCAGCCCGGCCGCCTCGGCGACGCTGTGCCCGCGGTGGTGGCACAGGACGATCGCGGCCCGGTGGTCGTCGGAGAGGGTCGCGAGCGCGTCGGCCAACTGCCAGGTCTCCAGGATCCGGTCGACCTCGGCATCGTCGGGGACCTGGCCGGTCGCCGCGACGGCGCGCGCGAGCGCGTCGTCGTCGACGGGGGTCCCATCCACCACCGGTCGGGTCCCCCGGCGACGCAGGCGGTCGATCACGAGGTTGCCGGCGATGCCGAACAGCCACGCCGCCTCCGAACCCCGGGCGGGGTCGAACCGATCGGCGTGCCGCCAGGCCCGCAGCAGTGTGTCCTGCACGACCTCCTCGGCGGCACGGCGATCACCCAGGCGGCGCAGGGCGAAGGCGTGCAGGGGGCCGGTGAACTCCTGCTGGAGTTCCGCCAATGATCGCAACTGGCCTGCCATCGTCCGCCTCGCCGCCAAGGGGTGGTCCGTGGGAGCTGCGCGTCAGTACTCGACACCGTAGGTGGCCTCGGTCGGGGTGGCCTCCCCTGCGCTGCCGGTGACGGACGCGCCCGAGGGATCCACCACCCACCACACGTCCCCGATGCCCTGGCCACCGAGGTCGCCCGGCGCCGCATCGGCGGCGAAGTAGTAGAGCGGGAGTCCGTTGACGGTGGCCTGCTCGGTCCCGTCGTCACGAGTGAAGGTGCCCAGCTCGCCTCCCACACCGTCACCGGCCTCGACGACGCTGGCCTCGACGGGCGGCCACGT
>JBBSMS010000021.1:0-33351 GCA_038233055.1 Nitriliruptorales bacterium | reverse complement strand
CCAACTTGTACTGGCCCGGCCACGAACGCTTGGCACGTGCCACCTCGGTGTTGTCGTCGTTGGTCGTTGTCATCATCACACCTCCCCGCCCTCAATCGTTTCGGGATGTCTACCCGGCTACCCCCAGTATGACAGATAGGGCCGGCGTGGTGGGTGGGTCGCTGCTGGCCTGTTCGGGTGGCCTGTTCCCCCCAGACGTCGCGTTCCTGGACTCCGGTGCGCGCGAGGTCGACCGCCCGGACGATGCAGCGCCCGGTGCCACCTGCCTCGTGGTGGGGGGCGAGGTGACGTCCGCGGTCGGTGCCGGGGACGAGACGGCCACCGGCACGTGTGTCGTGTGGGCGACGTCGGCGAACGGCGAGAACCAGGTCGAGGTGGCCCGAAGGGATGTCACGATGGTCCCCGGGGAGGTTGTCGAATTCCCGATCCAGGTCGAGGTTCCCGCCGGCATGGCCGCCGACGGATGGAACGCGATGTGCAACCCCACGATCGAGGGCTGACCCCGCACCGTCCCCGACCACGCACGGACCCGGAGGAACGCATGTCCGCCGCCACTCCCCGACTCGGGGTCACCATCCAACGGTCCGTGTCGCCGCCGGACGTCGTCGCGCTCGCGGACCACGCCGGAGGAAGGTCGGAGGCACGGTGACCGACGGCATCCTGCCGGCCGAACCGGCCGCCCCCCACTACGTCCGCTGGGCGCGTGCCCCTGGAGGTGGGTCCGGCGACATCACCATCGCCACCTACGCCCCCTGGTCGTCAGCAGGATCACGCGACTGCCCTGCATCTCCGCCCCGACCCGACCGCTCGACAATCGGTAAACCGCCACATGCCCGGCCACGCCGGCCTTCATGAGCGACTTCTTCGGATCCATGGGGGGTCCTTGCGTCGACGACCCGTCGATGAGGCTACGGCACGCCGAGCGAGCGACCGAGCGACCATCCGTGGTCGACCGAGGCGTCAGTTCTCCCACGGACGATCGCGTGGTGGCGCGGAGAACTCGACGTTCCCCACAGGTTCCTGCACGGCGTCGGGGCCGAAGGCGGACTTCAGTTCGCCGTACAGCCCCGGTCGACGCGACACCCGGTGGTTGTCCCCCAGGCGGAACCAGCGCGACGGCTGGCCGACCCCCGACACCTCCACCTGCACGGACACGTGCCCGGGGTGCGCCTGCAGAATCCGCGACAGTTCCGACACGGCGGAGTCGGTGGCCTGTTGGCAGTCCAAGGCCACGACCAGCGGCGCACCGCGCACTTCCGACAGGTCGGGCACAGTCACCTTGTTGGCCACCAGCGACGCGATCTCGTCGCGCACCTCGACTCGGCCGTCGACGACCAGGATGGCATCCTCGACCAGGGCCTCGTGCGCGACCCGGTAGACGGTCGGCCAGATCGTGACCTCGGTGGAGCCGGTCAGGTCCTCCAGCGTCGCGCGGACGTAGGTCTCGCCACGCGACGAGTAGCGCTTGGTGACGCTGGTCAGCACTCCGCCGGCCCGGACCTTGGCCTTGTCTCCGCGCTCGCGCAGGTCCACCAGCGCCGTGTCGGTCAACTCGTCCAGCAGCCGTTCGGCCCCGTTGAGGGGGTGGTCCGACACGTACAGGCCCAGCATCTCGCGTTCCAGCCGCAGGATCGTCTGGGTCCGGAACTCGGCCCGGTCGATCTCGATCCCGTCGGCCAGCGAGCCGGCGACGGTTTCGGTGTCCGCGACCAGCAGGTCGAACAACGAGTCCTGGCCGGCCGCCTCCTGCTTCTTGGTCACCAGCGCCGCGTCCACGATCTGTTCGAACGCACCCAGCAGGCCCTTGCGGGTGTGGCCAAGCGACAGGAACGCGCCCGACTTGACCAGGTTCTCGATGGTGCGCCGGTTGAGCACGCCCGAGTCGACCTTGGCACAGAAGTCGCGGAAGTCGGTGAAGGCTCCGTGCTCGCGCCGGGCCGCCACGATCAGTTCCACCACGGCGTCCCCGATGCCGCGCACCGCCGTCAGCCCGAAGCGGACGTCGTCGCCGACGGGCGTGAAGTCCGCCGCCGAGGAGTTGACGTCCGGCGGCAACACCTTGATGCCCATGCGCCGACATTCGTTCAGGTAGATCGGCTTGGTGTCCTTGTTGTTGCGAACCGAGGTCAGCAACGCCGCCATGTACTCGACCGGATAGTGGGTCTTGAGCCATGCCGTCTGGTAGCTGACCACGCCGTAGGCGACCGTGTGAGCCTTGTTGAAGCCGTACTCGGCGAACTTCTCCAGCAGGTCCCACAGGTCGCTCATCAACGTGCGGTCGTAGCCGTTGTCCACGCCACCGGACACGAACTGGGGCTGCATCGCCTCCATCAACTCGCGCTTCTTCTTGCCCATCGCCTTGCGCAGCTTGTCGGCCTCGGCCATCGAGAACCCGGCCAGGTCGGTGGCGATCTGCATCACCGACTCCTGGTAGACGACGACGCCATAGGTGTCGCCCAGGATTGGTTCGAGGTCGGGATGGTCGTAGGTGACGTCCTCCAGCCCGTTCTTGCGCTCGGCGAAGGTGGTGTGCATGTCCATGCTGAGCGGACCCGGGCGGTACAGGGCCAGCAGTGCCGAGATGTCGTCGAACCGGGTCGGCTTGAGCTTGCGCACCAGCCCCTGCATCCCGGTCGAGTCCAACTGGAACACGCCCAGCGTGTTGCCGGTGGACAGCATCTCGTAGACTGCGGGGTCGTCCATGTCGCCCAGCAGGTGCGGGTCGTCGAGGTCGACCTCGTCGCCACGGTTCTCGCGGACGTGGTGCTCGGCGTCGGACAGCACGGTCAGGTTGCGCAGGCCCAGGAAGTCCATCTTGAGCAGGCCGATGGCCTCGCACGCCCCCATCTCGTACTGGGTGACGATCTCGCCCTTGTCGGTGCGCATCAGCGGGATGGTCTCGTGCAGCGGCTGGGCACCGATGATGACCGCGGCGGCATGGATGCCGTGCTGGCGCTTCAGGCCCTCCAGGGTCTCGGCGGTCTCGAGCACCCGACGCTGGTCGGGGTCGTCCTTGGCGCGGGCGAGGTCGGTCGACTTCTCGTAGGCCTCGACCAGCGGGACGTCACGGCCCTGTTCGGGCGGCGGCATCATCTTGGTGAGTTCGTCGCCCATCTGGAACGGGTAGTCCAGCACGCGGGCGGCGTCGCGGATCGCCGACTTGGCCTTGATGGTGCCGAACGTCACGATCTGGGCCACGTGGTCGGAGCCGTAGCGCTCGGCGGCATAGCTGATCATCTCGCCGCGGCGACGGTCGTCGAAGTCCATGTCGATGTCGGGCATCTCGTTGCGGTCCGGGTTCAGGAACCGCTCGAAGATCAGGCCGTGACGGATCGGGTCAACGCGGGTGATGCCGGTGCAGTAGGCCACGACCGATCCACCGGCCGAGCCACGACCCGGCCCGACCCGGATGCCGACGCGGCGGGCGTAGTCGCACAGGTCGGCCACGATCAGGAAGTAGGCCGGGAACCCCATCGACTCGATGACGCCCAACTCGTAGTCGATGCGGTCGCGCACCTCGGTGGACAGGTCGCCGTACAACTCGCGCGCCCCCGCCTCGACCATCGCCCGCAGTTCCTCGGCCTCGGTCCGACCACCCGTCGTCGGGAAGGCGGGGAGCAGGTCCTGGCCGAACTCGAGTTTCACGTCGCACATCTCGGCGATGTCGAGCGTCGCTCGCAGCGCGTCCGGGGCGACCTGGCCGAACTGGCGCCACATCTGTTCTGACGTGCGCATGTAGTACTCGGGACCGCTGAAGCGGAAGCGGTCGGTGTCGGAGATGCGGGAGCCGGTGCCGATGCACAGCAGCGCGTCGTGGGCCTCGGCGTCGGCGGCGGAGGTGTAGTGGCTGTCGTTGGTGATGACGGTGCGCAGCCCGAGGTCGGCCGCGAGCTTGTCCAGCTTCGGCCAGTTGGCCCGCTGCTCGTCGATCCCGTGGTCCATCTGCTCGACGAAGAAGCGCTCGGGTCCGAGGATGTCGCGGAACTCGGCCAGTGACTGCTTGGCGGCGGCTTCGTCGCCCATCATCAGCGCCTGGTTGGCCTCACCGCCCAGGCAGCCGGACAGCACGACCAGTCCCTCGCTGTGCTCGGCCAGCAGTTCCTTGTCCAGCCGCGGCTTGTACCAGTGGCCTTCCAGCGAGGCCCGGGTCGACAACTTGACCAGGTTCGCATAGCCGACATCGTTGCTGGCCAGGACGGTGAGGTGGTAGTAGCGGTCGCCCTTGGGGGTGCGAGCCTGGGCGAAGCGGCTGCCGTGCGCCTGGTAGAACTCACTGCCCAGGATCGGGTTCACGCCGGCCTTGCGCGCGGCCCGGTGGAACTCCACCAGCCCGAACAACACGCCGTGGTCGGTGACCGCCACCCCGGGCTGCCCGTCGCGCGCGACCACCTCGACAAGGTCCTCGATCCGGGTCGCCCCGTCCAGCATCGAGTACTCGCTGTGGACGTGGAGGTGGACGAACGAGTCGGTGTCAGGTGCCACGGTGCGGGTCCTTCCCCGGTGCAGGAGGCACGGAACGGCACGGCGAACGGGCCCGCGCCTCCTCGACGGGGTCCGTCCGACCGCCGTGTGGGGGGAAGGAACCACACGGTTGTCGTTCGTCGACACTACCAGCGCCGACCGACGTGGCGCCGACCGGGATCACCGGACGTCCGCGGGCCAGTCGATCGCCTTCGCCGTGGCGACGGCCGGGTCGATGCCGGCCGCCACCAGGACCGCGACGAGGTCGTCCGGCAGGGGGGCCTCGACCGCGAGTTCGCGGCCGGACACGGGGTGGACCAGGCGCAGGTGCATGGCGTGGAGGAACGGCCGTTCGAGCCCCAGGCTCGCCGCACCGGCCGAGCTGGCGCCGTAGGTGAGGTCCCCCGCCACGCGCGTCTTGGCATGGGCGAGGTGCACCCGGATCTGGTGGGTCCGGCCGGTCTCCAACCGACAGGCCACCACCTGCACCGACCGGCCGTCGGGGCGCTGGCCGGTCGCCTGCACCGCGAAGTGGGTCACGGCGTGGCGGCCGCCGAGATCGGGCGCGAACCGGGTGCGGTCACGTGGATCCCGCCCCAGCGGCACGTCGATGGTCCCGCTGGGGGCCGGCAGCGTGCCGTCGACCAGGGCGACGTAGGAGCGCGTCACCTCATGGGCCTGCAGGGCCGCGACCAGGCCGGTGTACGCGGCCGCGGAACAGGCAACCAGCATCACCCCGGAGGTGTCCTTGTCGAGCCGGTGGACGATGCCCGGCCGCTCCTCGTCGCCCCCGGCCAGGGGCACGCCGCCGGCCCGCAGGGCGTCCACCAGCGTCCCGTCGGGGTGGCCGTGGCCCGGGTGGACGACCACGCCGGCGGGCTTGTCGATCACCAGCAGGTCGTCGTCGCGGTGCAGCACCGGTGGCATCGGCGGCGGCGGGGTCCGGTCCGGCACCTCGGCGTCCGCCATCACGATGGTCTCGCCCCCCACCAGGCGATGCGACCGCGGCCGCGCGTGGCCGTCCACGGTGACGTCGCCGTCGCCGATGCGCCGGGCTGCCTGCGTCCGGGACGTGTCCAGCAGGGTCGCGAGCACCAGGTCCAACCGGTCCCCCGCGTGCACGTCGTCGACGACCAGTCGACGGCGGTCCGCGTGGTCGGGATCGCTCATCCGCGGGTGCCGGACGGTCCGCCGGGCAGCGCCTCCTGGTCGTCGTGGCGCCACAGGTCCCACGCGAGCAGGACGAAGCCCACGGTGATGGCGGCATCGGCCACGTTGAACCGTGGGAAGGTGCCCCACGCCACGAAGTCGACCACGTGGCCGTGCAGGAACCGGGGATCGCCCGGGTCGCCGGTCCGCACCAGGCGGTCGACCACGTTGCCCAGCGCGCCCGCGGTCAGCATGCCGTAGGCCACGACCGGCACGACCCGCACGACCCGCGGGAGGTTGCGCCACACCACGATCACCACGGCCGACGCCACCACCAGGAAGGCCCACCACGGCAGCGGCAGGCCGAAGGCCGCACCGTCGTTGTAGACCAGTTGCCACCCGATCCGATCGGAGAGCCACGGGACGAAGACGCCGGGCTCGAGGACCTGCTCGACCACGTACTTCACGACCTGATCGGCCACGACCAGCGCGCCGGCCACGGCCGGCCCCAGCCAGCGGGGCGGCCCCGCGATCAGCTCGACCGGAGCCGCGATGACGTCGACGTCGTCGAGGGGCTCGGCAGTCGCGTGGTCATCCATGGCGCGGACGGTACCCGTGCCGGTGCTCATGACCGAAGCCGACCCAGGGTCCGCGACCCGCCGGCGTCCGTGGCTCGCGCCGGCCGCGGACGCACCCGGGCCGACCTAGGCTCGGGCCGACGATCGACGCAAACGGCGAGGAGCGACATGGGCGACGACGACACCCACCGGCGCCTGCGCCCCGGACTGGTGGCCACGCTCGTCGTGGTGGGACTCGGGATCCAGGCCGCTCGTCGCCGCGCGGCCGAACTGCGACGCGAACGCGACGGCTCGCTTGCACGCCTCGGCCCCGACGCCCAGCCGGAACCAACGATCCCGGTTCGGGGCCTGGCCGCATCCGTGTGCACCTGGCAACCGCCGCCGCTGCCCCCGGCACGTCGCCGCGTCGCGCTGCTGTGGTCGTCGCCGGCCACGCTGGTCGGCCTGGGGCTGGCGGTTGCCGGTGGCAGCCGCCCGACGTGGGATCCCGACGTCGGGGCGTTCGTGGCGACCGGCGTCGGGGGCGTGTCGGGGTGGGTGCTGGAACAGGCTGGCATGGGCGCCAACACGCTGGGCCACACGATCATCTCGCGCCACGACCATCTCAGCGACCGGCTGCTCGCCCACGAATCGGTCCACGTCCGCCAGTTCGAACGACTGGGACTGTTCCTGTACCCGCTCTACCTGTGGTATTCGGCCCGGTACGGCTACCGCGACAACCCCTTGGAGGTCGCCGCGCGGCGCGGTGCCGCCCTGGCCTCGGCGCGCCGAGGCTGCGGCGGCCTGACCCGCGCTGGTCGTCAGCAGATGGCCTGACGCAGGATGATCAGCACGAAGATCACCACGAGCAGCCCGAGGTCAAACCGCACGCGACCGGTCCCGGGCGACGGCAGGATCCGCCGCAGCGGCAGGACGACCGGGTCGACCGCGCGACGCACCCCGCGCACGACCGGGTCCAGCGCCAGGGGAGGTTCCGGAACGAAACTCAGGATGATGTAGGCGAAGACGACCAGCTGATAGATCGAGATCAGCAGGCACAGGGCCTGTCGGATCACGGGCGATACCCGAGTGCCTCGAGACGCATCCACTCGCGCTCGGGGATGTCGGTCCCGCGCGGCACGACAAGGAACGACTTCGCCCCGACCTTCATCATCTCGCCGTTGAGGGCGAAGATCGTGCCGGCCACGAAGTCCAGCACGCGCTTGCGAGCCTCGGTGGGGGCATCGGTCAGGTCGAAGATCACCGGGGAGCCCTGGCGGAAGCGGGTCCCGACCTCGCGGGCGCTCTCCTCGTAGTCGGTCACGGCCACGATCGCGACCCGTCGACCCAGCCCACCGGGCATGGACTGGCCGCCGCCGTCGTCCGGACGCAGGGCACGCACGTTGGTGCCGCCGCCGGCGCCCGCTGCCGCACCGCCGCCACCCCCGGATGGCGCATCGCCCCGGACGCGCCCGACGGGCTCGGTCAGGTCACCGCTCGCCGCGGTCGATCGGAAGCCACTACCGCTGCTGCCGGTGCCGCCGCTGCCCGTGCCGCCGCTGGCGCGCGCCGCCACGGCACCCAGCCCGAAGTCATCCTGGCCGTCCGGGCGCACCACCGAGATCGGGCCCGTGGTGTCGTGCATGGCGGGGCGAGCCGCCCGGGCCTGCTCCTCGAAGCGCTCCGGCATCTCGTCGTACTCGTCCGGTTCCTCGATGAGGCCGAGGTAGACCAGCGTCTTTCTCCACATGCTCATTCTCCTACGCCGTGACGGATCAGGGACCGGTCCAGGGGCGCTCGCGGCGAGACCCGAACAGGGCCGTGCCCACCCGGACCATCGTGGCGCCCTCGGCCACCGCGGCGGACAGGTCGGCGGACATCCCCATGCTGAGCTCGCGGACCCCCGGCCAGTCCGCCGCCAGTCGGTCACGTGCCTCGCGCAGCCTCGCGAAGTGCGGCGCGGCGGCCCGGTCGGGATCGGTTCCCGCCGGGGACAGGGGTGGAACGGTCATCAGGCCCTCGACGTCGAGGTTGGGGCGTTGGCCAGCGTAGGCCACGAGCTCATCGAGCTCGTGGAGGCTGCACCCTCCCTTGGCCGGATCGTCGCCCACGTTGACCTGCACCAGGATGCGCTCGACGCTCCCGACCCGCTGGGCGCGGGTGTCCAGCTCGTCGACCAACGAGCGGCGGTCGACCGAATGCACCAGCAGCCCCCGCCCGACCAGGTCGCGCGCCTTGCGCGACTGGACCTGCCCAACGACGTGCCACTGCACGTCCCGCAGGGCCGTGAAGGGCGCGACCTCGGCCTGCTCGACCACCGCGAGCTTGGCCACCAGTTCGGCCACCCGGTTCTCGCCCAGGTGGCCCACGCCCGCCGACGCCATCGCGGCCAGCACCGACGGCGGGTGTGTCTTGCCGATGGCCACCAGGGTGACCTCGGCGGGATCCCGACCGGCTGCGGCCGCCGCCTCGGCGATGTCGGCGCGCACCCGCGCGAGAGCCGCGGCGGGATCTGGCGGGTCGGGGCGGTCGGGGCCGGTCACGAGGTCGCGACCACCAGGCCGGCCTGGCGGCCGGCGGCGGGATCGCGCCGATGGCTGAACCAGCCGTCGCCGCAGTGGGTGCAGCCGCCGACGTCCTGCACCGCGACATCGAGCTCGACCAGACGTGCCGCCACCGCGGCCGGCAGGTCCAGCGACGGCGTCCCCCAGGTGGTGGTCGCGTGCGCCGCCGGGTGCTCGGCGGCGACCTCCTCGCGGAGCCAGTCCTCGACCTCGTAGCAGCAGCCGCCTATGGCGGGTCCGATCGCGGCCGTGGTCGGGGGCGCGGCCACGTCGGCCATCGCCGTCACGGTTGCCCCGACGACGTCGACGAGCACCCCGTTGCGACCGGCGTGGGCGACCCCGACCACGCCGGGACCGGCCAGCAGGACCGGCACGCAGTCCGCGACCAGCACCGACAGGGCGCGCCCGCGCTGGGTCGTCACCGCCCCGTCGGCGGGGCCGAGTTCGGCAGCCGATGGCGTGTCGGCGTCCACACGGGCGATGTCGGCGCCGTGGACCTGGCGCAACCGGACCACCTCGTCCGGGTCGACGCCGACGGCCGCGGCGGCGGCCCGTCGGTCCGCGGCCAGGCGGGCCGGCCGGTGGGGCCGACGATGGCTGAGATTGCCCGGCTGGCCCACCACCTCGTCACCGTCGGGGTCGCGACCCGTGAAGACTGCCCGCACCCCGGGACCGAGGTCCACGGGCGTGACGGCCAGGGTCATCGCAGGAACGACGGGATGTCCAGGTCGTCCTCGCCGCCCTCGGCGGGCCGCCGGAACACCTCGTCGAGGTCGTCGTCGAAGTCGTCGAAGGTGTCCTCGCTGCGGTCGGTGACGATCGCCCCGGCCTGCTCCGGCACGCCACTCGACCGGTCGAAGCCGGCCGCGATGACGGTGACCTTGACCTCGTCGCCCAGCGAGTCGTCGATGACCGCGCCGAAGATGATGTTGGCGTCCTCGTGGGCGGCCTTGGTGATGACGTCGGCGGCCTCCGAGACCTCGAAGAGTCCCAGGTCGCTGCCACCGGCGAGCATCAGCAGCACGCCCTGGGCACCGTCGATCGACGCCTCCAGCAGCGGTGAGGAGATCGCCGCCTGCGCGGCCGCGAGTGCGCGGGACTCGCCGCGGGCGGTCCCGATGCCCATCAGCGCGCCTCCGGCGTCCTGCATGACCGCCCGGACGTCCGCGAAGTCGAGGTTGATCAGCCCTGGGGTCATGATCAGGTCAGTGATGCCCTGCACGCCCTGCAGCAACACCTCGTCGGCCAGCCGGAAGGCCTGGACCATTGAGGTGTCCCCGTCGGCGATCTGGAGCAACCGGTCGTTGGGGATGACGATCAGGGTGTCGACCGCCTTTCTCAGGTCGTCGATGCCGTCCTCGGCCTGGGCCGAGCGCTTGCGACCCTCGAACATGAACGGGCGCGTGACCACACCGATGGTCAGGGCGCCGAGTTCCTTGGAGATCTCGGCGACCACCGGCGCCCCGCCGGTCCCGGTGCCGCCACCCTCGCCACAGGTGACGAAGACCATGTCGGCGCCGGTCAGCACCTCCTCGATCTCGCTGCGGTGCTCCTCGGCAGCCTGGCGACCGATGGCGGGGTTGGCGCCGGCGCCCAGCCCACGGGTCAGGTCACGGCCCACGTCCAACTTCACGTCGGCGTCCGACATCAGCAGGGCCTGGGCGTCGGTGTTGACGGCGATGAACTCGACGCCACGCAGACCAGCGTCGATCATCCGGTTGACGGCGTTCACACCGCCGCCGCCGATGCCGACCACCTTGATCACGGCCAGGTAGTTGGAGGGTGCGGATGACATTGGTGGGTCCTTTGGGTCCGGCCGAGGATCGGGCGGAGTCGTGCGGCCCGGATGGGACGCAGGGGATGGACGGGTGTCAGGATGGCCTGCATGGGTCATCGGGCGGGCCCTCGGGGCGGTTTCGCCGGTTTCAGAGAAACCTTAAACCTCTAGTTCAGGCTTAGTTCTGCCAGATTCGGCACGTTCGACCCCAACCTTAGAGTAGAGGTGAAGGCAGGTCAAGTCGCTCGCGCCATCGGACGACGGGTCCGGTCACTCGTCGGTCACTTCGTCCATGACCGGCGCCGACGGAGCCCGCACGTCGATCGAGGCGACCTCGCGGCCGTCGATGTCCTCGAGCACGGCCGCCAGGGCGCGGGCCTTGGCCTCGACTTGGTCGGCCCGGCCGACCTCGACGCGGATGCCGCTCGACAGCACCAGCACGGCCCGGTCCTCGTCTTCTGCGCGGATGGCGCGGACCAGCGATCGGGTCGGGCCCGGCAGATCGCGGTCGAAGGCCACCGCGTTGGCCAGGGCACGGTTGGACGACACGGACTCCCCGGGTGCCGGCAACGGCCCGTCCCGCACGACCACCAGCGACAACCCGTCGGCGCCACCGCGTGCCAGCACGATCCCGTCCTCGTCCACCACCACGGAGTTCGTGCCACGCCGGGCCTCCAGGGTCGCCACTCGCTCCGTCACCCGGATCTCGATCGTCACCGGGTCGACCCGGACGACATCGGCCTCCCGGACCCGAGGGAGCGCCTCGACCCGTTCCCGGGCCGCCGCGAGCGGCAGTCGTAGCAACGACGTCCCCAGCGGCAGGTCGGCCGCGACCATGACCTCGCCGGGGTCCAGGACGTCGGTGCCGGTGACGCGCACCTCGGCCAGGGCGACCAACGGTGACCGTTCCACCACCAACAGCGCGACCGTGACCGCCAGCAGCACGGCGGCCACGACGGTGCGCTGCAACCGCCGCCGACGTCGGTCCTCGCGCACGTCTCTCCGCCGTCGGGCGATGCGTTCGTCCACCATCATCGCCACCACGCCCCCCCGGCGGCCAGGGCGCCGACCACCCGGACCTCGGGGACCAGCGAGATCCCGGTGGCATCGAGCACGCGGGCATGCATGCGTCGGACCAGGGTCACCACGTCGCTCGCGCACGCGCCGGGCCGCGTGACGATGAAGTTGGCATGGCGCTCGGACACGCGTGCCCCGCCCTCCTCCATGCCCTTGGCGCCGCTGGCCTCGACCAGTCGGCCGGCCGAGTCCCCGTCGGGGTTGGTGAACACCGATCCACAGTTGGGCTCGTTGAGGGGTTGATGGTCGCGGCGCCACTGGCGGATCTCGGCCATGGCTGCCCGGATCGTGTCCTCGTCTCCCGGCTCGAAGGCCATCGTCGCGCCAACGACCACGGCGTCGGACGGCAGGTCGCTGTGACGATAGGACAGCCCCAGGAGCCCGACCGGCCACACCTCGCGCGCCCGACGACCGAGGCGGTACACCTCAACTTCAACCAGAGCTTCAGACATGTCGCCACCGTGTGCACCCGCGTTCATCCGCACCGCCCCGCCCAGTGCCCCCGGCACCGCCGTCCCCCACTCGAAGCCGGCCAGGCCGGCGCGCGCCACCGCCGCGGCCAGCGCCGGGAGTGGTTCGGCACCGCCCGCCTCGACCCGCCGCCCGTCCACGTCGACCCCACGGAACGCCCGGCCGAGTTGTATGACGATCCCCGGCCAGCCGTCGTCGCCGACCACCAGGTTGGACCCGCGCCCGACCACCAGGACGGGCACGTCCCGGGCCGCCGCGACCTCGCCGATGCGGCCGAGGTCGTCATCGGACTCGGCCACCACGAACACGCGCGCGGGCCCGCCGACGCGGAGGGTCGTCAGCGTGGCGAGCGGGGTCCCCGCCGTCGCGGGGCCGTCCAGGTCGGCCAACGCCGTGACGAGCGGGTCCGGGCGATCAGGATCCACCGTCGTCTCCGGCCAGCGCACGCATCAGGCCCGGTCCCACCTGGCTGATGTCACCGGCGCCGGTCAGGACGACCAGGTCACCCGGCGCGGCCTGTTCGGCCAGCGCGGCCACCAGCGCGCGGAAGTGGGGTTCGAACACGACGCGGGCCCCGGCTGCGGCGGCCGCGTCCGCGACCAGGCGACCGGACACGCCGGGCTCGGGGGCTTCCCCGGAGCCGTAGACGTCGGTGACCCATACGAGGTCGGCAGCGGCCGCCGCACGGCCGAGTTCAGGCCCGAACTCGCGGGTCCGGCTGTAGCGGTGCGGCTGGACCACGACCAGGATGCGCCCGTCCGTGTGGCCGCGTGCGGCGGCCAGCGTGGCGCGCAACTCGGTCGGGTGGTGGGCATAGTCGTCCACCACGGTGACCCCGCCGACCTCGCCGACGACCTGGAACCGGCGGGCGGCCCCCTGGAAGGTCGTGAGCCCGGCGGCCGCGACCTGTGGGTCGTGGCCCAGCAGGTGCGCGGTGGCGACAGCCGCCGTCGCGTTCAGCAGGTTGTGGTGGCCCGGCACCCCGAGTTCGAGTTGCGCGCACGGCTGCCCGTCCAGCAGCACGGTCCCGTGGCGATGGTCCCCCGGCACCACCTGGTAGTCCGCGTGGGCGACCGCGCCGTAGGTGACCACGCGACCCTCGACGCGCTCGACCAGGGCCTGCGCCCCCGGGTCGTCGATGCCCAGGACCGCGATGCCGTCGTCAGGCCGCCGCCCCAGGAAGGTGGTGAACATGTCGAGGACGTCGTCGGTGGACGTGTAGGTGTCGGGGTGGTCGAGCTCGGCGTTGGTCACGATCGCGATGTCGGGTCGGTAGACCAGCAGGGAGCGGTCGGACTCGTCGGCCTCGGCCACGAAGACCGGGTCCGTGCCGGCGTGGGCGTTCGTGCCCGCCTCGTTGAGCTGGGCCCCGATGGAGAAACTGGGGTCGATCCCGGCAGCCTGCAGGCCGACCACCAGCATCGACGTCGTCGTGGTCTTGCCGTGGGTGCCGGCGACCAGCACCCGACGGTCGCCGGTCATCAGGGCGTCCAGGAGGTCGGCGCGGTGGATGACGGCGATGTCGTGGTCGCGTGCGGCGGCGACCTCGGGATTGTCCGGGCGCACCGCCGAGGACACCACGACGACGTCCTGGTCGTCCACCACTTCGGCGCGGTGGCCGATGGTGATGCGCACGCCCAGCGCCTCCAGTTCGTGGGTGCGTCGTGACTCCTTGAGGTCCGACCCGGTGACGTCGTGGCCGCGCTGGGCCAGCACGCGGGCCAGTCCGGACATCCCGGCACCACCGATCCCCACCAGGTGCACGGCGGTCGGCGTCGACAGGTCCGGGATGGCGGTGGGGTTCATGGCGTGTCCCGTGGCGTGGCGCCGGCGCGGTCGTGTGGCTCGACCCCGTCCTCCCACGTCGCGATCTCCGCCTCGACCTGCTGGGTGCGGGCGCGTGACGACTCGACGAAGGCCTCGTCGATGGAGTCCTCGTCGTGGGTCTCGGGCAGGCGGATCGTGTCGTCGACGTCGACGTCGAACGCGACCTGCCCCGGCGTCACGTCGACGTCCTCCACCATGTCACGGATGGCGCAGGCAACCAGCCGCGCGGCATCACGACGGCCGAAGGCGCGGGACCGGCGTGAGGCGGCGGCCCGGCCCGCCGGGTCGGTGAACCACGGCCGGACGGCCTCGACCAGCGACGCACCGGTCAGGCGGTCGTCCTCCACGACCACGGCGGCCCCTGCTCGTTCGAGCGCACGTCCGTTGGCGGTCTGGTGGTCCCGGGTCGCGGCGGGGTACGGGACCAGCACGGCGGGCAGTCCCAGCGCGGTGAGCTCACCGATGGAGGTCGCGCCGGCCCGGCACACGACGACGTCGGCGGCGGCGTAGGCCAGCGCCATGTCGTCGATGAAGTCCAGGATCCGCACGGTCGGTCCGACGCTCGGATCGTTGCCGACCGACCGCTGCCAGCGCTCGATGGTCTCGCCGTGGAGGTTGGTCCCGGCGGCATGGATGATCTGGAGGTCGAGACTCCCCCACTGGCGGGCCGTGTCGGCCACGGCGTGGTTGATGGAGCGGGCGCCCTGGGACCCGCCGAACACCAGCAGGGTCGGCCGGTCGGCATCGAGGCCGAAACTGGCCCGCGCCTCGGCCCGCCTGGCTGACCGATCGAGCGCCAGGATCTCGTCCCGCACGGGGTTGCCGGTCACCACGGTGTTCGGGCCCGGGAACCGGCGCGCCGACGACGGGTACGTCAGGGCCACCCGGTCGGCCCAGCGGGCGGCGAACTGGTTGGCCAGTCCCGGCACCGCGTTCTGTTCGTGCAGCAGCAACGGCACGTCCATGGACCTCGCAGCCCACGACACCGGGAACGACACGTAGCCGCCGAAGGTGGCCACGCCGACCGCGCCCGTGCGGGCCAGCAGGTCGCGGACCTGGCCACGTGAGCGCCGCAGGCTGCCCGGCAGCCGGAGCAGTCCGACCGAGGGACGCCGCGGCAACGGCAGGGCGTCGATGGTGTGGAAGTCGAAGCCGGCCTCGGGGACCAGGCGCTCCTCCAACCGGCCGTTGGTCCCCACGAAGACCGGGTCCCAGTCCCCCATCGTGACCAGGTGGCGGGCAACGGCGACGGCCGGGAAGACGTGACCGGCCGTGCCCCCGCCCGCGAACAGGACGGTTCGGGTCATCGTCAGGCCTCGCTGTGGTCGACGTCACGGGCGATCGCCACCAGGATCCCCAGGGCGACGAGGGTCGAGACCAGCGACGAGCCACCCGCGGACACAAGTGGCAGCGTCATGCCGGTGATGGGCAGCACGCCGATGACGGTGGCGATGTTGATCATGGCCTGTCCGACGAGCCAGCCGGTGATGGTGAAGGCGACGGTACGGGAGAAGCCGGTGGCCTGCCGAGCCACCCGCAGCCCGACGACCAGGACGATCGAGAACAGTGCCAGGACCACGAATGCGCCCACCAGACCCAGTTCCTCGCCGATGATGGCGAACACGAAGTCGGTCTCCGGGTTCGGGATGAAGTTCCACTTCCCACGCGACGAACCAACCCCCACGCCGGTCCAGCCGCCGTTCCCCAGGGCGTACAGCGACTGCAGCAACTGGAACCCCGAACCGCTCGGATCCAACTCGGGGTGGAGCCAACCGGTGATGCGCGCCAACCGGTAGGGCGCCACGATCGAGCCGACCGCACCCAGCACCGCGGCGACGCCGCCGGCCACACCCATCAGCCGCAACGGCAGGCCCTCGGCGAACAGGACCAGCGCGACGATGATGCCGATCAGCAGGGTGGTGCCCATGTCGGGCTGGGCCATCACCAGCACGGCCACGACGCCCATCAGCGGCACTGCGGGCACCAACAGGTGACGGACCGGCAGGCGCCCGTCCGGCCGCAGGGCACGCTTGCGCGCGGTCACGTCGGCCAGCCACAGCACGATCGCGAGCTTGGCCAGTTCCGACGGCTGGGCCACGATCACCCCGAAGCCGAGCCAGCGGGTCGAGCCGCCCCGGGTGATGCCGACCCCCGGCACCACGACCAGCAGCAGTCCCACGATCGAGGCCAGCACCAGCGGCCACGACAGCGTCCGCCACACCCGTGGGTGCAGTCGCACCACCAGCGCGAACGCCGGGATCCCGATGGCGGCCCACAGCAACTGGCGCTGGAGGATGCCGAAGGCGTTGCCCGACTCGGCCGCGTCCACGACTGATGCCGAGAAGCTCATCACGAGCCCGATGACCAGCAGCAGGGCGGTGACCACTACCAGGGTCGTGGCGTCGCCGCTCCACCCGGTCACCTCGTGGGCGGCCAGGCGATCACGGACGCGCTCCCCCAGCGGGCGGCGTGGGGCGAGCAGGTCGTCGCGGGCGGTGGTGGTCATCGCAGGTTCCTGTCCTGGTCGCGCGACGCGGGGGCGGCGGAACCGGTCACGACGTGATCCCCACGCGACCGATCCATTCGGCGTAGAAGATCCCGAGGCCGGCCGTGATCCCCAGCCCGGCGACGATCCAGAAGCGCACGACGACGGTCGGTTCGGCCCAGCCCAGCAGTTCGAAGTGGTGGTGGATCGGCGCCATGCGCAGGACCCGTTGCCCGAAGACCTTGTAGGCGACCACCTGGGCCACGACGGACAGCGTCTCGAGCACGTACAACCCACCCAGCACGACCAGCAGCAGTTGCGTCCCGGTCACCAGCGCCATCGCCGCGAACAGCCCACCCAGCGCCAGCGACCCGATGTCGCCCATGAAGACCTTCGCGGGCGGGGCGTTGAACCACAGGAACCCGGCACAGGCGGCCAGCCCAGCCGCGGAGAAGATCGCCACGTCCAGGGCGGCGGCATTTTCGATGAAGGGGTAGGACGACGCGTTGCGGAACATCCAGAACCCGATGAGCGTGAATCCGCCGAAGGTCAGCGAGGCCGATCCGGCCGCCAGGCCGTCGAGCCCGTCGGTCAGGTTCACGGCGTTGGAGAACCCGGCCAGCATCAGGAACACCCAGATCCCGAACACCCACGCCGGCACGTCGATCGCCAGTGCCCCGACGAACGAGATCTGCTGCGGGACCCCGGCCCAACCGGGTCCGAGCGCGGCGAAGATGGCCGCGATCACGGCCTGGCCCAGGAACTTCGAGGTCTTGCTGAGCCCGAGGCTGCGGCGCAGGCGGACCTTGATCAGGTCGTCGGCAAACCCGATGCCGGCCATCCCGAGGAACACCAGCAGCAACAGCACGCCGGCACGGGAAAGGCGTGCCCCCGTGAGATGGCTGGCCAGGAAGGCCACGGTCGCGGCCGTCACGAACGCGACCCCGCCCATCGTGGGGGTGCCCTCCTTGGCCTCGTGCGGTGGGTTGAAGTCCTCGTCGACGCGTACCGACTGGCCAAAGCCCTTGCGGCGGAAGAAGCGGATCACCAGCGGTGTCCCACCCAAGGACAGCAGCATGGCGATCGCGCCACCGATCAGGACACCGATCATCGGACGGCCTCCTCGGCGACGCTGCTGGTGCCGTCGGCACCGCTGGGCAACGTGCCGCGTTCGTCCACCAGGCTGTCGACCAGTCGCTCCAGCCCGGCCACGCGCGAGGCCTTGACGAGCAGCGCGTCGCCGTCGCCCAGCCCGAGGTCGTCCACCGCGGCACGGGCCGCGCGCATGTCGTCGACCTCGACCACGGTCGGACCGTCGTCGCGGGACCGGGCCCCCGCGGCCAGGCCGGCGGCGGCCCCACCCACGACGACCAGGTGGTCGAGCACGCCCGCGGTGGCCGCGCCGACGCGTCGGTGTTCGTCCTCGTGGGCGGCACCGATCTCCGCCATCACGCCCAGGACCCCCGCCCGGCGGCCGGGCACGTCCAGGTCGGCCAGTGCGGCCAGTGCAGCCAGCACCGACGTGGGGTTGGCGTTGTAGGTGTCGTCCAGGACCCTCAGGCCGTCGCGGGTCACCACCAGTCGACCACGACCGGTCGACACCGGCGCGGTGGCCATGGCCGCGGCACCGGCCGCGAGATCCCCGCCGGCCACGACCGTCGCGGCCAGCGCCAGCAGCGCGTTGGTCACGTGGTGGCGTCCCACGATCGGGAGTGCCACGGGCACCGTGCCCCACGGGGTCGCGGCCGTGAAGGCGGCCCGACCGGACCCGTCGAGGACGACGTCGCGGGCCACGAGGTCGGCCGTGGCGGACCCCTGTGCGGACACGGTCACGACCCGTCCGGCGGCCCGGTCGGCCATCGCCAGGACCCGCTGGTCATCGGCGTTGAGCACGGCGATCCCGTCGGGACCCAGTCCCTCGACGAGTTCAACCTTGGCGCGGGCGACCTCGTCGAGGCCGTGGAAGAGTTCGAGGTGGGCCCCGGCGACCGTCGCGACCACCGCGACGTCCGGCCGCACCCAGCGGACCAGGTCGGCGATGTGGCCCCGTCCACGGGCGCCCAGTTCGACCACCAGCACCTCGGTGTCGTCGCTGGCGCGGCACACCGTCAGCGGGACCCCGACCTCGTTGTTGTGGGACCCCCGGGCGGCAACGGTGGAGCGGGACGCCCCCGCCGCGGCGGCGAGCAGGTCCTTGGTGGTGGTCTTGCCGACCGACCCGGTGATCCCGACGACGGTCGCCGCGGTCCGTGCCCGGACGATGCCGGCGATCCGCACCAGTGCCTCCTGGGCATCGGGCACCACCAGCGTGGGAACCTCCAGGGCACGGTCGGCGACGACGGCCACCGCCCCCGCGGCCACGGCGTCCGCGGCGAAGCGGGCCCCGTCGAGGTGCTCGCCCCGTCTGGCGATGTAGACGTCGCCGGGGGTGATCTCGCGCGAGTCCGTGATCACGCCCGTGACCCGCGCGACCGCGGTCGCGTCGTCCCAGCCCTCTCGACCGGCATCGAGGAGGGTGGCCATCGTCCCCACGTCGACCCGGATCATCGCCGACCCCGGTGGCGTGCCCAGCGCCGTGCCAGGACCTCGCGGTCGTCGAACGGCCGGACCATCCCGCCCAGGTCCTGGCCCGTCTCGTGACCCTTGCCGGCCACGACCACCACATCACCGGGTTGGGCCACCGCCAGCGCGCGGTCGATCGCGGCCTCGCGGTCGACCATGGCCTCGACGTGGCTGCGCGAGCGGGCCTCCGTGGCCCCGGCCAGCAGGTCGTCGAGGATCGCCTGGGGTGCCTCCGTGCGAGGATTGTCGGAGGTGAACACGACCACGTCGGCGGCCACGGCCGCACGGCCCATGGGGCCCCGCTTGGCGCGGTCCCGGTCGCCGCCCGCGCCCACGACCAGGATGACCCGGCCCGGTGTCACCGGACGCAGGGTCTCCACGAGCGCAGTGATGGCGTCGGGGCTGTGGGCGTAGTCGACCAGGCCGGTGACCTCGTCCTCCACGACCAGTTCGAAGCGACCGGGGATGTCGTTGGCGGCCCCGATGCCGGTGGCGGCGGCCTCGGCATCCACGCCGATCGCGATCGCGGCCAGCAGCGCCTGCGCGGCGTTGCGCAGGTTGAACGCGCCGGCCAGGCGCGTGGCCACCTCCAGTTCGTCGTGCCCGCCCAGCAGGTCGGCCGGACCACGAAGGACGCCGCGGGTGCCGTGCAGGGTGGCCTCGACGTGTTCGAGCAGGATGTCGGCATCGTCCTCGCCGACGGTCACGACGTCGACCTCGGCCTGCTCGGCCAGGCGTCGTCCCCACTGGTCGAACACACCGACGATCCCGCGGACGGCCAGGTCCGGGGTGAACAGGCGCGCCTTGGCGGCGAAGTAGTCGTCGAGGTCGTCGTGGAAGTCGAGGTGGTCCTGGCTCAGGTTGGTGAACACGGCCACGTCGGCGCGCAGGCCGTCGACCCGGTGCAGCGCGAGCCCGTGGCTGGAGACCTCCATCGCCACCACCTCGACACCCTGGTCGCGCATCTCGGCCAGCAGTCGTTGGAGGTCGGTGCCCTCCGGGGTGGTGCGGACCGCCGGGAGCACGCTGCCGTGGATGCGCGAGGCAACGGTCCCGACCAGCCCGGTCCCGCGCCCGGCCGCGGCGGCAGCCGCCTCGACCAGGTGGCTGATCGTGGTCTTGCCGTTGGTCCCGGTGGTGGCGACGACCTGCAGGGCGTCGCTCGGGTGGCCGTGCACCGCGGCAGCCACGGGGCCGACGACCACGCGCGTGTCGTCCACGACCAGTTGCGGCAGGTCCACCTCCACCCGTTCCTCGACCAGTGCGGCCGCGGCCCCTGCATCGGCGGCCGCGGCGACGTGGTCGTGGCCGTCGGTCGTGGCCCCGCGCAGGGCCGCGAACAGGGTGCCGTCACGGGCCTGGCGGGAGTCGTGGACGACATCGTCGACGACCGTGGCGCCGGCGTCGGACGGGACCAGCCGGGCCCCGTCCACCAGGTCCTGCAGTTCGGCCAGAGTCGTCACGGCGACTCGACCGGTTCCCCGCCACCCTCGGGGGCGGTGTCCGGGTCGGCCGAAGCGGGCTGGTCACGGCCGGCGCGTTCGCTGGGTGCCGACGGGTCGTCACCCGACCGCCGGGTCCGGCGTTCGGCCGCGCGTTCGCGGGCGGCCTCGGCGGCCCGGGCCGCCCGCGCCTGGTCGGCCGCCACCCTCGCAGCCCCGCGCCCGCGGGCCGCCTCCATGGCGTCGTCGATGCCCCCCTGGGGGGCGCTGGGGACCACGTCCCGGTCCGCGAGCGCCTGGCCCATGACCCGGGCGAACGTCGGGGCAGCCGCCGTCCCACCGTAGATGGTCTCGGGCTCGTCGACCATCACGGCCACGACCAGTTCCGGGTCGTCCACCGGTGCCATGCCCACGAAGACCGCCGTCGTCTGGTTGGTGTAGCCCCGACCGTCGGCACGGGGCTTGTCGGCGGTGCCGGTCTTGCCGGCAACGTCATAGCCGTCGACGGCCGCATTCTTGCCGGTCCCCCGCTCGCCGTCCACGACCCGCTGCATCAGGGTGCGCACCGAGCGCGCCGTGTCGGCGGACACGACCGATCGGCTGTCGGGGGTGTCGGCCGGTTCGAGTTGGCCGTCCGGACCCACGGTCCCCCGCAGGATCGACGGCTGGATCGCCACGCCGTCGTTGGCCAGGGTCTGGTAGGCGCTGGCCAGCTGGACCAGGCTGACGGCGACGCCATGGCCGATTGCGATGGTCGGCAGCGACGTCCCGGACCACTGCTCGTACGGCATCAGCAGGCCGGCGGACTCCCCCGGGAACCCGACGCCGGTGGGTTGGCCGTAGCCGAACCGCCGCAACCACTGGTCCAGCTTCTCCTCGCCCAACTCGTCGGCGATCATCATCGTGCCGATGTTGGACGAGCGCTCGATCACCTCGCCGACATGCAGCTCCCCGGTGGCGCCGAACGGCTCGGTCCAGGTCCGACCACCCACCGTCCAGGTGGGGGGCACCTCCATGACCGTGTCGTCGTCGATCAGGCCCTCCTCCCAGGCGGCCGCGATCGTGACGGCCTTCTGGACCGAGCCGGGCTCGAAGGCATCGGTGAAGTAGCGCGCGCGGCGATCTTCCCGATCGGTGCCGTTGCGGTTTGTCGGGTCGACCCCCGGGACCGAGGCGGCCGCCAGGATCTCGCCGGTCCCGGCGTCCATCACCAGCACGGATGCACCGTCGGCGCGGTTGTCGACCATCGCGTCGGTGGCGGCGGCCTCGGCCTGGGCCTGGAGGTCGCGGTCGATGGTCAGCACCAGGTCGGTCCCCGGCACCGAGGGCTCGAGTTCGCGGTCAGCGGAGGCGATGTCCATGTTCCCGGACGCCGCGCGCTCGACCCGCAACTGGCCGGGCTCACCGGTCAGTTCCTCGTCGGCCAGCGCCTCGAGCCCCTCCAGCCCACCGCCGTCGATGTCGGTGATGCCGATCAGGGAGCTGGCGAGGATGCCGTTGGGGTAGCGACGGCTGGGCTCCACGACCCGATGGATGCCGGGCAGGTCGAGGGCCATGACCTCCTCGCCGACGCTCCAGTCCAGTTGACGGGCGAGGTAGGCGAAGCGGCCGTCCGACGAGAGCACGTCGACCAGGTCCTCCACGGGCCGCTTCAGCACCGGCGCCAACGCGATCGCGACGTCGGCGCGGGACATCTCGCCGTCCGCGGCATCGATCTCCCCGTCCGCGGCGAACCCGTCGTAGGTCGTCGGGTCGGTGTAGATCGCGGCCGCGTCGACGGTGGTCGTCATCACGGCACCGTTGCGGTCGATGATGCGGCCTCGCTGCGCGGGGAGATCGATCGCGCGCATGCTCTGCGAGTCCCCCCGTTCGGCGTAAGTCTGGGCGTTGACGGCCTGCACCTGGACGAGTCGTCCCGCCAGGACGGCCAGGACCACGAGGTAGAACGCGAGCAGCAGGGCCGAGCGACGACGGGCTGTCCCGACCGGGAGGTGCCAGCCACGGGCCACCAGCCACGCCGGACGCGACGGCCGAAGGCGGGCCGGCCATCGGGCCACGAAGCGGGCGATCGGTCCGTTCGACCGGCGCGTCGACGATGTGCGCGACCGACGCGCCGGCGCATGCAGCCACGCCGGTCGGGACACGCGGCCGAGCAACCCGATCCCGATCGCGAACACCTGGACCAGGATGGCCCGCAGCCCTCCGATCGGTTCGGAGGCCGATGCCGGCCGCTCGTCGAGAGGGCGATCGAGGACTGCCGGGCCGCCGTCGCGACGCCCCGCCATCAGTGGTCCGCCGACAGGATCGGCTTGTCCGGGTCCTCGACGACCTCGGGTGCGCGATCACCGGGCAGCGGCTGGGCGGGCACCAGGAACCGCTGCGGGGTCGGCTCCATCCCCATCCGTTCGGCCAGCAGCCGGATCCGGGCCGGGTCCTCCAGCGCGGCCACGTCGGCGACCGACTGCGACCAGGTGCGTTCGGCGGTCACCACCTCGGCCTCGATGCGGGCCAGTTCGACCGCGTCGCGGGCCGCGAGGGCGTTGAGGGACACCGCCCCCATCACCGCCGCGATGCCCACCAGGACGTACAACCCGATGAAGACCAGCGGGTGGCGGCGCGGGCGATCGTCGATCGCACGCAGGTGGCGCCGCTCGCGACGGGCGCCCGAGCGCGCGGACGCCCCCCGGCGGCGGGGCAGGGAATCGGTGGTGGCGACGCTCATCGGGTCTCCAGTCGGGGGGTCTCCAGGCGGGCCACGGCACGCAGGCGCACGGCCGAGGCCCGGGGGTTGCGGGCCACCTCGTCGGCATCCGGGCGACCGGCGCGGCGGACGAGGTGGGTGACGAGTGGCTCGGTGTCGCACACGCACACCGGGAAGCCGGGTGGGCAGGTGCAGTCGCTGGCCGCGTCCCGGAAGGCCTGCTTGACGATGCGGTCCTCGAGGCTGTGGTAGGCCAGCACGACGAGCACCCCGCCGGGCACGAGGACGTCCAGGGACTGGTCCAGCACGTACCCCAGCGCCTCCAACTCCCCGTTGACGGCGATGCGCAGGGCCTGGAACGCCCGCCGCGCCGGGTGGCCACGGTCACGGGCGGCGGCTCCCGGCGGCATCGCCTCGGCGACGACCTCGGCCAGCTGGCTGGTGGTCGTCAGCGGACGCGCGGCCAGGATCGCAGTCGCCACGCGGCGGGCGTGGCGTTCCTCGCCGAACCGGCGCAGGATGTCGGTCAACTCGTCGAGGTCGACGCGGTCCAGCAGCGCGGCGGCCGTCTCGGGGGCGTCGGGGCCCATGCGCATGTCGAGCGGGCCGTCGTGGCGGTACGAGAACCCACGCTCGGGCCGGTCGAGGTGCATCGACGAGACCCCGAGGTCGAGCAGGATCCCGGCGACCCGGTCGATGCCACGCTCGGCCACCACCTCGGCGAGGTGGTCGAACCGGACCTGTGCGGTGGCGAACGTGATGTGGTCGAGGCCGTCCAAGCGGTCCGTGGCCAGCGCGAGCGCGTCCGGATCGCGGTCGATCCCCACCAGGTCCGCGGTGCCGACGCGGTCCCGACGGGCGCGCGCGATCGCCCGGGCGTGCCCGCCGGCCCCCACGGTGGCGTCGACGATCGTGCCTGCCGGCGCAGGGGCCAGCAGCGCGACGACCTCGTCGCGCATCACGGGCACGTGCGGTGCCGCCATGGCCAGTCCCCTCATGCGTGGTCGTCCAGGCCGTCGTCGTAGCCCTCGCCGAAGATCTCGGTCGTGCGCTGCCGGTAGGCCGCGAAGCGAGCCCGGTCCCAGATCTCGAAGTGGTCGCCGTTGCCCAGCAGGGTGAGTTCACGGCTGAGCCCGCCGGCCGCGCGCAGGTGCTGCGGCACCAGGATCCGCCCCTGGCTGTCCGGGGTGGCGATCTCGGCCCCGGTGATCGCGCGGCGGCGACGACGACCCAGTTCGGACCCCCGCGGCAGCGACATCGCCTCACGCAGCGCCGTGCGGAACCCGGACAGGTCCCACACCTGCACGGTGTTCTCGGGCCCGGTCGTCAGGTGGACGCCGGCGGCGAAGCGCTCGCGGTACAGCGCCGGGAGGATGAAGCGGCCCTTGGTGTCGAGGGTGTGCTCGTAGGTCCCGAGAATGAATTCCTCGAGGATGGCGTCCGACATCGGTGCTCACCTCCCCTCGAGGTCTCGCGACAGGGCCCCTGACACGGCGGCCCCGCTGGATGTCGGGTCCGCGATCGGGTCGGATGCCGGGCCAGATGTCGGTTCGGTCCCCCACTCTACTCCACTTCCCTCCACCTCGTCGAGGACCTTGGTCCCGGATGTCTCAGTCGTGGGGTAATGAGGGGTTCAAACGCCCAAAGGCAACCGTGGAGTGAAGTGGAGGAAGTCGCCGCTGGCCCCGCAACGAGGGGCACTCGTCACCCGTGGCCTCGTGCTCCACCGTTGTGAGCACCCGGCGGAACCCGACGGGGCGCCCGGTGGAGCGCGGTGGGGCGCCAGGTGGAGCGCGGGGGGGAGCGCAGTGGGAGCGCGGTGCGATCTGCGGTGGTCAGGCGGCCGGGACGACCGCCGGGCGCGGCTCAGCGGTCCGACGACATCCGGATCAGGCCACCGACCCACAGGGTCGCGAGCGTGTTGACGGCCGACGATCGGCCCTGCGACCCCGCCACCGCCAGGCGGTCGACCGTGTAGCCCTCGACCATCGCGACCAGTGCGCCTGCGGCCACGCGAGGGTCGTGCGGGGTGTTGGCCAGCACCGGTGCGAGGTGGCCCGCGACCGCCTCGGTGTACTGGCTGCGCACGATCCGGAGTTCGTCCCGGAAGTGCTGGTCGTTTGTCGCCGCCTCGATCCAGGCCGAGATGACGTCGCCCTCCTCGGCCAGGGCATCGACGAACCGGGCGATCACGTCATGGACCGTGGCCCAGACATCCTCACCCTCCCACGACTCGTCCACGACGTGCAGGAGTCGCTCGGAGGCCAGTTCGACCAGCGAGTCCAACACGGCCGACTTGTTGTCGAAGTAGGTGTAGAAGGTGCCGTGGCTGACGCCCGCGATCGCGGTGATGTCCTCGACCCTGGCACCGACGAAACCGGTCGTCGCGAAGGCCTCACGGGCGGCCATGCGCAGTCGCGCCGCCGTGCGCTCGCCACGCGTGGTCCGCGGGCCCGGGAGGTCCTGCTCTGCCATCCGCGTCTGCCTTTCCACTCCGAACCGTAGTCGTCGACCGGTGCACGGGAGGTGCCCGCCCCCCGGCACCCGGTGGACGTCGGGTCACCGCGGCTCACCGCGCGCGGTGACCGCGCTCGCGCGACACCGGACCGGCATGGCGACAGGGGTCCGACGGTTACGCTGCACAGCCAGCCGACCGGGGACTTCGACGTCGTGACGCAGACGCCCACCGCCACCAACCGCCCGCACGACCGCGGATCCGTTGGCGACGAGTTCGGGCCACCCGGTGACGACACCGGCGCCTTCGCCGTCACCCTCGATCGCCTCCGGGCCAACATCGCGTCGGTGCTGATGGGCAAGAACGAGGTCATCGAACTGACCCTCGTCACGTTGCTGGCCGGCGGCCACCTGTTGATCGAGGACGTGCCCGGGGTCGGCAAGACCCTGTTGGCCCGGGCGCTGGGAGCCAGCATCGACGGCGAGGTCCGCCGCATGCAGTTCACACCCGACCTGCTGCCGACCGACGTCACCGGCGTCAGCGTCTACTCCCCCGCCGAGGGCACCTTCGCGTTCCGGCCGGGACCGGTGTTCGCCAACGTGGTGCTGGCCGACGAGATCAACCGCGCCGGGCCCAAGACCCAGTCCGCCCTGCTGGAGGCAATGGAGGAACAGACCGTCACCATCGATGGCGTCACGCGTGACCTCGCCAGTCCGTTCATGGTCATCGCGACCCAGAACCCGATCGAACTCGACGGCACCTATCCGCTGCCCGAGGCCCAGCGCGACCGCTTCCTCGTCCGCACCAGCCTGGGCTACCCGGGTCGCGACGCCGAGCGTGCGATCCTGCGGGACCACAGCGCCGGGGACCTGGTCCGCGAACTGCGCCCGGTGACCGACGCGGCTGCCGTCGCCTCGATGGTCCGGGCCGTCACGCAGATCCGCGCGTCCGAGTCGATCGAGGGCTACGTGCTGGACCTGGTGCAGGCGACCCGCGGCCACGACGCGCTGGCGCTGGGGGCCAGTCCGCGGGCCGGCCTCGCGCTGCTGCGTGCCAGCCGGGCCTCGGCCGCCCTGCAGGGACGCGACCACGTGCTGCCCGACGACGTCAAGCAGTTGGCCGTCCCGGTCCTGTCGCACCGGCTGCAGGTCACGTCGCGCGCCCGCGTCGCCGAGCGCACCCCCATGTCCGTGGTCGCCGATCTCCTCGACTCCACCAACGCCCCGGTGTCGTGAGATGCTGACCCCGCGCGGTGTCGGCCTGCTCGCCGGGGCCGTCGCGTGCCTCGTGGCTGGTCGCCTGCTCGGGATCGCCGCGCTGGACGTGCTGGCGGTGGGCGCGATCGGGCTGGTCGTGGTCGCGACCGTGCTGGTGGTCCGGCGGCCACCGCTGCAGGTGATCCGCCCCAAGCAGTTGCCGGTGGTCGAGCACGGCGGCGCCATCGACGTGGCGCTGACCCTGCGCAACGCCGGGCGACTGGCGATCGGGCCGATGCAGTTGACCGACACCACGCCGACGGACCTGCACACCGGCGCGAACGCGTCCCTGCGCGGGCTCGACTCGGGACGCCAGGTTCCGCTGTCGTACCGCGCGGTCGGACGCGCCCGGGGCCAGCACGCCTTCGGACCGCTGGGCGTCATGGTGTCCGACCCGTTGACCATCGCGCGGCGCTCCGTCGACCTGCCCGGGAACAGCCAGGTCCTGGTGCTGCCCCGGCACGTGGACCTGCCCCACGGTCCTCGCCCCATCGCCGGACGCGTCCCCGGCGACCAGGGCGCCGGCACCCCCCGCCCGACCGGCGACGACGTCGGGATGATCCGCGAGTACGTCGTCGGCGACGACCTGCGTCGCATCCACTGGCCCGCGACCGCCCACCGCGGGTCCCTGATGGTCCGCCAGCCCGAGTCGCGCCAGCGGCAACGGGGCGTGGTCCTGCTCGACCGGCGCCCCTCCCCCGGCTTCGAACTGGTCATCGAGGCGGCGGCCTCCGTCGGCTGGTCGTGGCACGAACGCGGCGCCTCGGTCCAGGTGGTCGACGACCCCGCCGAACTCCAGGGCTCGCCGCTGCCGTGGGAGGTCCAACTGGAGGGACTGGCCGTCCTGCAGCCCGAGCCCGGCTGGGACCTGCAGTCGCTCACCGCCCTGCTGGCCGGCGGCGCCGCCGGCAGCGGCACGCTGGTCGTCGTGTCGGCCGACCCCGGTGGGCTGGACGACATCCTGCAACGGCTCGGCCGCCACTTCGACCGCCGGATCGTGGTCCTGGTGGAGAAGGGGTCGACCCCGCTGGCCCGCAACGCGGCGGCCGAGGCGGCCCGGGCCCTGCGGTGGGACGTCGTGCGGATCGAGACCCTGGAAGACCTCCCCGACGCCTGGGCAGCCGCTGACCGCCCCCGACGGATCGGTGCCGCCTGATGGCCGACACGCGCAGCACCGTGCAGACCGCACTGTTGAGTGGCGTCGTTGCCGTCCTGCTGGTGGCCGGGGCGACCGTCGGGTTCCACGACCTGTTCCTGGGCGCCTTCTGGATCCGGCCCGTGGCCGTCGCGATCGTCGGCGGCGCCGGTCTGGTGACGCTGTGGCGCCTGTTGGGCATCCCCGCCGTCCCACGGGTCCTGCTGACGCTCGGGCTCGGGACCGCGTGGTTGCTCGCCTGGTACCCGTTGGCGAGCGGGGTCGCGTGGGCCCGCCGCCCGGTCGTGCTGCTGGACGGACTGGCGCTCGCACGCCAGGAGATCGCCCAGCAGGTCGCGCCCACTCCCTTCCTGACCGGCCTGTCGCTGGTCGTGGTGGCGGGCGCGTTCCTGGTGGCGCTGGTGGTGGCCGAACTGCTGGCCCGGCGCCTGGTGCTCAGCGCACTCATGGCCGGCATCGTGCTGTGGGTGGCGCCGCTGACCATCCCGTTGGAGGAACGCAGCCTGGCCCTGTCGGCCCTGGCCTTCACGATCCCCGCCGTCATCGCGCTGGCACTGCTGGATGACCCGTCGACGGGCGCCGGTGGTTCGGCCTGGCCCCGCCGCCTCCGGGGCCTGGCCGGTGCGCTGGGCGTGGTGGTGCTGGCCATCCCGCTGGCCGGGATCACCCCCGGGCACGGTGCGCCACCGGTGTTCGACCTGCGCGGGTGGGGCACCACGATCGAGGGCTACGAGCCGATCGTGGATGTCGGCGACCAGTTGCGCCTGCCGGAGCCGAGACGCGTCATGGAGGTGACCACCGACCGGCCCGCCTACCTGCGCACCGCCGCGCTGGAGGTCTTCGACGGCCGTCGCTGGCGCGTCGGCACCGGCCTCGAGGAAACCGACATCCCCGCGTCGGCATACGACGATCCCAGCGACGGGATCGGGCGACGTCGGCGCGGCGACGACGTCACCACCTACGAGGTGAACGCGCTCGACCTGCCCAACGTGTACCTGCCGGTGCCGAACCGGCCCGTGCAGGTCGCCACCACCGGGGGCCCGGCCGGACTGACCTACTCCAGCGTGGGCGAGTTCGTGGCCACCGACTCCATGGAGGCACTGCTGGCGACCACCGGTGGCACGGACTACATCGCCCAGGTCGCCCTCCCGGCGCCGCAGTACGACGACCTGGTCGCGATGGGCGAGATCCCCCGCAGCGGACCGTCGATCACCACCGACCTCCCCGTCCCCGAACCGGCGATCGGCGAGCTCGCACGCGACGTCGTGGCGGCCGCGGACGCGACCACGACGATCGACCAGGTCCTGGCCGTCCAGGACCACCTGGCCGGTCCCGACAGCGACTTCACCTACTCCACCGACGTCCCCGAACTGCGAGGGGACAACGCCCTCAACGACTTCGTGTTCACGACCCAGAACGGGTACTGCGAGTACTTCGCGACCACGATGGCGGTGATGCTGCGCAGCCTCGACATCCCCAGCCGAGTCGCCACCGGCTACCTGCCCGGCGAGGAGGTCACACCGCCGGGGCCAAACGGTGAACCGGGCGAGTACGCGGTCTCGTCGACCGACGCGCACGCGTGGGTGGAGGTCGACTTCCCCGAGTTCGGGTGGGTGACGTTCGACCCGACGCCCCGCTCGGACACGGCCGGGATGCGCCCCGAGGCCGGCGACCTGACGCCGTTCGGTGCCCTGCGCGGCGACAACCTGCCGCAGAACGACCCGCAGGGTTTCGCGGGCTTCAACCCGCTGGACCTCGAACCCACGGCTGGCCAGTCGGCCGGCGACACCGGTGGCCTGCCCGTCTCGATCGGCGGACGCGGCGTCGGCACGGTGTCGTGGGTCCTGGTCGGCCTGTTGGCCCTGGTCATGGCCGGCCTGGGGTGGTTGTGGTGGCGGGCGCGAGCGGTCCCGACCGCCGAGGACCCGACCGAGTCGGGGTTGTTGGCCCTGTCCCACCTGCTGGTCTCGGCCGCCGCGCTGGGCGAGGGACGACGTCGCTCCGAGACCCTGCACGAGGTGTCCCGCCGCTGGGTCGGCGAGGCCGGCGTGGACCGCGACGATGCTCGCGCCGTCGCCGACCTCGGTGGCCAGGCCGGCTTCGGCGGGCACCTGTCAGCCGACGAATCTGCCCGGCTGCGCGACGCCTGCGAGCGTGTCACGACCCACCTGCACGACGGAGCGAGCCTGTCCGACCGCATGCTGGCCACTCCCAGGCGAGTCCGCGCCACCCCCTGATGAGCGCCGACCCGACCCAGCAAGAGGCCTTCGTCGGGCAGGCGGCGGTTAGCGCAGCCCGTTGGAGAGGTCGTCGTCGCCGGTGGCGGCGGACGGATCGAGGCTGCCCATGGCCTCCGTCGCCTCGCGACGGATCCGCAGGGCACCGACCAGGTCGGTGATGGCCGCGAGCAGGAGTGCGAACCCCGCGATCCCGAAGGCGATGTGGAAGGTCAGCCCCAACAGGCACGCGAGGCCGACGACGATCCCGATGGTCGCACGACGGATCCGCCTGGTGGTGCTCGTCAGCGGATGGCCGGCGCGATCGGCGCGCTGGACGGCGCGTTCGGTGCGGGCCACGAAGCGCGGGTCCTCTGCGACGAGACGACGTTCCATCTCGGCGAGGACGCGTTCCTCGTGCTCGGACAACGGCATGGCACCGGCTCCTGGGATCGTGCTGGACATGCTATCCACGGTGGTGGGGCACGTCGCCCCCCCGACCGGACCAATGGGAGGTTGACGACCGGGGCCGACGGTGATCGCGTGGCTCAGCGACCCACGAACTCGGGCGGTCGACCCTCGACGGCAGCCCGGGCGGCCTCGGCCGTGTCCGGTCCTGCCATCACCTGAAGTTGCGTGCGGGCCTCGGCGGCCAGGGCATCGTCGCGCGACCGGTCGAGGTTCTCGCGCAACAAGGCCGGGACCCGGCGCGTGGCGGCCGGGGCCGTCGCGAGGTCACGCGCGTACGCCACGGCCTCCTCGAGGTCGGCCATGCGTCCCTGGGCGAAGCCCGTGGCGATGGCCTCGTCGGCCTCGACGGTCCGACCGGTCATCACCCAGTCGTTGGCGCGGCCCAACCCGATCAGGCGCGGCAGCCGGTAGGTGCCACCCAGGTCGGGCACCAGCCCCCACCGGCGTTCCGCGATCGCGATGCGCGCGTCGTCGGCCACCAGTCGCAGGTGACAGGCCGCCGCCAACTGGGCACCGCCTCCCAGGCACCAGCCCTGGATCGCAGCGATCGACGGAACGGGCAGGTCCTCGAAGGCGGTGAAGGCGTCCTGCAGTCCCGCGATGAAGTCGGCGTCGACCCCGTCAGGCCCGGCCGCCCCGAACAAGCTCGTGTCGAGACCGGACGAGAAGGTGCCGCCTGCCCCGGTCACGACCGCGGCCCCGACCTGGTCGTGCGCGGCGATGCGGGCCGCGGCCGCGCGCAACCCGTCGAACATGGCCCAGTCGAGCGCGTTGCGGCGATCCGGACGGTCGAGCGTGACGATGGCCACGCGGTCGACGATCCGGACCGTGACGACGTCGGCCTCATGGTCCAGGGATGCCGACGACCCGGCGTTGGGGCATGTGGGCGTGGACATCGACGGAGCCTGTGGTCGCGGACGCCCGAGGCTAATCGGCGGTCACTCCGGCAGGCGGCGGTCGTCACCGGTCTCGGACAACTCGACCACCTCGTCGTCCAGCAGGGAGGCGAAGGTGACGTCCATCCCGTCGAAGCGGGCGCGGACCGCGTCGCCCACCTCGTCGAGGTTGGTCCAGCGCTCGTCGGTCCCCAGGAGCAGTTGGTGGGCGGCGTCTCCCGAGGCGAGGTTGGTGACCCCGACGCCGACCAGCCGGACGCGGGCGCGCTCCAACCGCAACGCCGACAACATGCCGCCGGCTTCGTCCGCGATGGTGCGCGTCGAGTTGGTCGGCACGGCCAGGGTCGTGGACCGGGTGATGGTCGAGAAGTTGGCGAAGCGCAACTTCAACGAGATGGTGCGACCCGACAGGTCCGACGAGCGCAGCCGCGATCCGACCTTGGCGGACAGCCGCAGCAGGACCCGGTGCAGTTCGGCCGGGTCGTCGACGTCGTGTTCGAAGGTGGTCTCGTTGGAAACCGACTTGGCGGGCTCGTGCGGCACCACCCGACGCGGGTCCCGACCGTGGGCGAGGTCGTGCAGGCCCCGGCCCTTGTCGGTCCCGAGCAGGCGCACCAGCAGGCCCACGTCGCAGTCCGCGATGTCGCCGATCGTGCGCAGCCCGTAGTCGGTGAGCCGCTCGACCGTCTTCGGGCCCACGCCCCACAGGTGGCCGACCGGGCGCGGTCGCAGGAAGGCCATGACCCGGTCGGCCGGCAGGTGGAAGACGCCGTCGGGCTTGGCGTGGTCGGAACACAACTTGGCCAGCGACTTGGTCGGGGCGATCCCGACCGACACCGCGAGGTCGAGTTCGTCGCGTACCCGTGCACGGATGTCCCGGGCGATGTCGGCCGGAGGCCCGAACAGGCGCACCGCCCCGCCCACGTCCAGGAAGGCCTCGTCGAGCGACAGCGGCTCGACCAACGGGGTGAAGGCGGTGAAGATCGCCATGACGTCGCGGGACACGTCGCGATAGACGTCGAACCGGGGTGGGACGACGACCAGGTCGGCGCAGAGCCGACGGGCGCGAACCATCGGCATGGCCGACCGGATCCCGAACTGGCGCGACTCGTAACTGGCAGCCGCCACGACGCCACGACCGGAGGCACCCCCGACGACCACCGGGCGGCCGCGCAGGTCCGGCTCGTCGCGCTGCTCCACGGAGGCATAGAAGGCGTCCATGTCGGCGTGCAGGATCGGCTCCGTGACCGCCACGACGTCACCTCCCGGCTGTGCCGAACGTCTGTTCGATCCTACCGCCGTTCGTGCCCCGGCCGTTCCCCGTCGGCCTCAACCCCGATGCCCGCGACCTCGAGGGCGTCCAGCAGCGTCGGGACCACCGGCGCCCCGGTCTCGCGCAGGTGGGCGGTCGGGTGGCTGCCGCCGTCGAAGAGCACGACCCGAGCCCCCAGTTCGGACGCAGCGGTGGCGTCGTCGATGGCGTCGCCGATGAGCACCACCTCGTCGGCATCCGACACCGACAGGTGGTCGAGGTGGGATCGCAGCCATTCGGCCTTGTGGCCCCCGCCGACGCCCAGGACGCCATCGACGCGGTCGAAGTGATGACCGAGGTCGTGGTGGTCGACCATCTCGACCAGGTGATCGTGCTGGGCCATCGACAGCAACGACTGGCTACGACCGCTGGACGCGACTCGCTCCAGCGCCGGACGCGCATACTCGTCGAGGTCCACCTCGCGCGCGACCCGGAAGTAGGCGTCGTGGAAGTCGGCGTCGATCCGCGCCCACAGGTCGTCGTCGATCTCGCGGGCCAGCAGGCGCTGGTAGAAGT
>JBBSMS010000020.1:0-33856 GCA_038233055.1 Nitriliruptorales bacterium | reverse complement strand
CGAACAGGTCCATCGATGCGGTGACGATCGGTATGGCGTGGTTGTCCGGGTCGAGCCCGAACCGGAACGTGGCGACGGCGGCGGCATAGGCCACGGCGGCCAACGCCAGTGTCGCGAACAGCCCGCCCAGCAGTGCGGTGGCGACCAGCGACCCCGCGCCGGGCGGGGACAGCCCGGACAGCCAGGCGGCCAGCCAGCCGACCGCACCGACGCCGGTGAACGAGAACAGGGCCAGCAGGAAGGTCAGCGAGATGTCGAGCCCGGCCAGCGCGCTGGGCCAGGTGCGCGGGGCCAGCAACCCGACGTGCAGCTTGGACGCCAGTCGCGACGCCAGCATCCCACCCAGCGACCCACACACGGCCACGAACGGCGGGATCAGGACCAGCAGGGCCGGGTTGGACAGCAGCGAGTCCAGCCGAGCGTCCATCACCACCCCGGCCAGCACGTCCAGGCTGACGGCGGCCGTCAGGACCACCAGCGACTCGCGCACGATCCGGGCCACCATGGCGTCGTCGTCGCGCCAGCCGAGCACGCTGGCCACGACCGCCGCCACCAACCCGATCGCGCCGATCGTGGCCGCCAGCCAACCGATGTCGACCAGAAGCGTCGCCAGCAGCAGGGCGGGCAGGGTGACGAGGTCGCCAGTGGCCGTGATGACGGGGGCGCCGACGTCGTCCATGGAGTAGCCCCGGACGCGGGACTGGCGGGCGATCACGACGGTGACGGCCAGCAGGACCGTCGACGCCAGCAGGCCACCGACGACCGACACCGCGACCAGGTCCAGCAGTCCCATCACGGGGCGGCCGAGCAGCACCGAGGCCGCCCATGCGATCGCACCGGCCTCCGCGGCGGTGGACACGGTCAGCAACCCCGCGGCCCGCACCTGGCGTCCGAGGAAGGAGTCGCGCGAGGTCTCCGCGCCCATCTCCCCGGTCAGGATCCCGGTACCAAGGCGCGCGGCCAGGGCCCCGAAGATGGACCCGCGCATCCCGATCGCAGCCGGGATCAGGACCAGCAGGCCGGGGTTGGCCGCCAGGGCCCCGTTGGCGCCCCCCAGCACGGTGCCGGCGATCAGGGTCGCGACCAGCCCGATCGCCAGCGCCCCGGACGAGGCCCGGATCGACGCTGCCTCCTGGGACCAGTAGTGCCCGATCTGGGCGGCCGGGAGTCCCAGCGCCCGCAGGGCGGCCACGACCGGGTCGGGCAACCGCGGTCTGTGGGAGGCAGCCCTACGGAGTCGCGCGCGTCGGCGACCATCCATGCTCCCACCTCCCTGCCGAGCGAGTCCGTGTCACCCGACGACCCGCCGAGTCCACCCAATGGTGCCGTACCGGCGCCGCCGCTTCCGCCCCCACCCTCCCCAGCCGCAACCCGTGGTGTGCGTCCGTGGTCCCATCGGTGGCACGAGTGACGCACGCGTGGTGGCCCCGGACGCACAGTGTGCGTCCGGGGTCCCATCGGTGCCCCGAGTGACGCACGCTTGGTGGCCCCGGACCCCTTTGATCGCCTGCTGGTCGCACAGGCCAGGGTCGAGGGGATGTCCTTGGTGACCGCCGACACGACAGTCGCGCGGTACGACGTCGAACTCGTGCCTGCGACCTGAGGCGGAGACACCTGGTGGGGATCGACCGCGGGTGGGTGGGCGGAATACCCTGCGGGGCATGACTGACTACACGCCACCGCTCCGTGACATCCGCTTCGTGCTCGACCACGTGGTCGACCTCGAACGACTGCTCGAGCATCCCGATCTGGCCGCGCTGGACCGCGACCTGGTGACCGGGCTGCTCGACGAGGCCGGGAGGTTCACGGCCGCCGCGTTGGCACCCACCAACCGCGACGGCGACACCATCGGTGCGACCTTCGCCGACGGCGAGGTGACCACGCCGGAAAGCTTCCACACCGCCTACAAGAACTACGTGGCGGCCGGATGGGGCGCACTGCAGCACCCGACCGACCTGGGCGGCGGCGGCTTCCCGCTGGTGGTGTCGAACTGCTTCAAGGAGATGATGACGTCGGCCAACATGGCCTTCGCGCTGGGGCCGCTGCTGACCACCGGCGCGGTCTACGCGATGCTCCACCACGCCGACGACGACCTCCAGCAGACCTGGTTGCCGAAGATGGTCTCGGGGGAGTGGGCTGGGACCATGAACCTCACCGAGCCCAACGCGGGGTCCGACGTCGGTGCGCTCACGACCAAGGCCGAACCGGTCGAGGACGGGACCTACCGCATCACCGGCCAGAAGATCTACATCACGTGGGGAGAGCACGACCTGACCGACCAGATCGTCCACCTGGTGCTGGCCCGGCTGCCCGACGCGCCTCCCGGGACCAAGGGCATCTCGCTGTTCGTCGTCCCGAAGTTCCTGCTGGACGACGACGGCAACCCCGCCGAGCGCAACGACGTCACCTGCGTCTCCATCGAGCACAAGGTCGGCATCCACGGGTCGCCCACGTGCGTGATGGCCTACGGCGAACAGGGTGACGGCGCCGTCGGCTGGCTGGTCGGCGAGGAGCACGGTGGCATGCGGGCCATGTTCACCATGATGAACGACGCCCGACTGGGTGTGGGCCAGCAGGGCCTGTCGATCGCCGAACGGGCCTACCAGCAGGCCCTGCAGTACGCGCAGGACCGACGCCAGGGGACCGCGTTGGGTGCCGAGCGCGGGACGCAGTCGCCCATCATCGACCACGCCGACGTCCGCCGGATGCTGCTGGGCATGAAGGCCCGGATCGAGGCCATGCGTGCGCTGACGATGATGAACGCCATCGCGATCGACTTCGCCCACACCCTCGAGGGGGACGAGGCCGCGCACTGGCAGGCCGTCGCCGACCTCTACACGCCGCTGTCCAAGGCCTGGTGCACCGACCTGGGTGTCGAACTGACCTCCACCGCCCTGCAGGTCCACGGCGGGATGGGCTACGTCGAGGAGACCGGCATCGCGCAGCACTGGCGCGACGCCCGGATCGCGCCCATCTACGAGGGCACCAACGGGATCCAGGCACTGGACCTGGTGGGCCGCAAGCTCGGCCTGGACGGCGGGGCGTTCGTCCCGGCCCACCTCACCGACCTGCGTGCCGAACTGGCCGACAAGCGCGAGGCGTTGGCGAGCACGATGGCCGGTGTCGCGGACGGGCTGGACGTGCTGGAGGAGGCAACGGCCTGGCTGATGGAGCACCGCGCCGACCTGCAGGACGTGTTCGCCGCGGCCACCCCGTACCTGCGGCTGTTCGCGACCGTCGTCGCCGGGGCGCTGCTGGCCAGGGGCGCGCGCGCCGCGCTGGACGAAGTCGAGGCCGGCAACGAGGTCGCCTTCCACGAGGCGAAGGTGACCACGGCCCGGTACTTCGCCGAACAGGTGGTCCCGGAGGTGCACGCCTTGCTGCCGCAGGTGACCGCGACGGCGCGCGACCTGTTCGCGCTGGACGCCGACCAACTGGCCGGGTGAGCCCGGCGGTGTCCGCACCGCCGGGTCACGTACGGTTGCGCCCACCCGGTCGGCGGCGGGTCCGCCCGCGCGAGCGGGTGGGACCGCTGGTCGCCTGAACTGCCCCGCCGATTCCGCCCAGCCCGTCCCCCAGAACCCGTCCCAGAACCCGTCCCAGAACCCCGTCCCAGGAACCCGTCCCAGGAACACACCCTCGTGTCCGAGTCCGACCTCTTCCGCTCCGTGCGCCGTCGCGACCGTCGGCGGGCCCACCTGGCCGTGCGGATCGTGCGCTGGGCGGTGGTGCTGACCGTGCTGGTGATGTTCGCGGTCGTGGGCTGGCTGCTGTGGCGGGCCACCAACACCCTGGAGCCGCTGGAACTGCAGACCTTCATCCTCAACGAGACCGACCCGGACGCGGTCACCGACGAGGTTCGGGGGACGTCGACCACGCTGGTGGTCGGAGTGGACCGGCGGTCCGCGCCACCCGAGGACATCGCCGACAGCACCGCCGATCCGCGCGGCCCGGCCGTGACCGAAGCGGTCTACCTGATGCAGGACTCGCCGGCGCGGTCCGGCATGGCCGTCATCACCTTCCCGGCCGACCTCGCCGTCAACCCGCCGGGGGTCGTCGGCCAGACCCGGCTGGACCGTGTCCAGGCGCTGGGCGGGCCGGACCTGCTGCTCGCCACCCTCCAACAGGAGGCCGGCATGCCCATCGACCACTACGTCGAGGTCGACCTGGCCGGGCTGGTGCCACTGGTGGACGCCGTTGGTGGGGTGCAGGTCTGCCTCGACCAACTCGACCTGGGAGCGGAACCGGCCGCCACCGGCATCCCGTCGCCCAGTCCTGGCCCGTCCGCTCCTGGCCCGTCCGTGAGCGCGTCGCCCGGTCCGGCGATGTCGGACACCTCGTCGACCACGCCGTCGCCCGCACCGGGAAGCACCGCCCCGACGTCTGGCCCGGCCGCGTCGCCGGCTCCGGCCCCTTCGACGTCCGCGAGTGGCACTGCCGCCGCGTCGCCGTCACCGCCGGCGACGGCGACTGACGGCGCCACCGAACTGCCCGGCTGCCAGGTGTTGGACGGCGCCGCGGCGGCAGGGTTCCTGTCGTCGCGGTCCGATGCCGGCCTGGCGGTGCGGCGCCAACGCCAGCGCCTGGCCGAGCAGCACGTCCTGCTCGCCCGCCTGCTCGAACGCCTGACCCAGACCTCGGTGCTCGCCAACCCGTTCCGGGCCGACGCGATCATCGATGCGCTCCCGGGGGCCGTCGCCACCGACATCCCGCTGGGCCTGCCGGGACAGGTCCGCACGGCCGGCGAGGTCGCCGAGTTCGATCCGGCGTCGCTGGTGGTGCGGGTCGTGCCGACCCAACGGCTGCCCGACCAGGCCCTCCAGCAGTTCCAGCCCGAACAGGCACAGGCGCTGTTCGCGGCCGTGCGTGGCGGGGCCGACCTGTCCGACATCGGCACGTCGACGACTCGCCAACTGGGCCCGTCCGACGTGTCCGTGGTGGTGGTCAACGGCGTCGGGATCGAGGGCTTGGCGTCGCGGGTGTCGTCCTTCCTCGACCAACGCGGGTTCATCGTGGGCGGTGCGCTCAACCCCAGTGACCTCGACCCGGTGGACGGCTGGGACGAGGACCAGGTGGTCACGGTCCTGCGCTACGTGGAGGGGAACGAGGACCTGGTGGCGATCCTCACCAACGACCTCGGTGAACTGGAGATCGAGTTGGAACCGCTGCCGCAACTGCCGCCGATGCCACGCGGCGTGACGGTGGACGAGCCCACGGTGCTGCTGGAGGTCGGAAGCGGGTGGGACCAGTGAGCCCGGCCGGTCACGCCCGCCCGCGCCGGGTCCTTCTGGACGTCGACGACGCGGCGCTTGCCGACGCCCTGGCCGGGGCGTTCGCCCCGCACCGGGTCGAGCGCGTGGACGTGGCCTCCGGCCCCGATGCCGTGGCCGCGGCCGTCGACGGCGCCGCCGACCTGGTCGTGTGTGCCCCGGCGCCGGCCACCGACGACCTCGACGACGTCCACGTCCGGATCGCCCTGCGCGCCGGCTGGTGGGTCGCCGCGGCGGACGTCGTGGGTGCCGCGCTGTTGCTGGCCTCGTCCGATCAGGTCTTCGACCGCGGCGGCGCGGACCGCGGTGAGTCGGCCGAGTCCGGCCCGCCCGCATACGACGAGTTCGAACCCCCGCGCCCGACGACGCCCCGCGGACGCGCCTGGCGGGCCGCCGAGGCGCAGGTCCGGGGGACCGGCGGCGTGGTCGTGCGGTCCGCGGAGGACGATGACCCGACCGCGGTCGCGACGACCCTGCGATGGGCGTCGACGGCCACCGGTCCGGGCCCGTGGCACCACCCCGCGACCGCGTCGCTGGACACCCGCCACACGCGGCTGGTCCGCGACGGTGGACGACGCGATCCCGACGTGATCCGTGGCTGATCCCGTCGTGCGCGACGCGATGGTGGTCGCCGGTGGTCGTGGCACCCGGCTGCGTCCGTTGACCGACCACCTCCCCAAGCCCTTGCTGCCGCTGGGGGCGCAGCCGTTCCTGCTGGGCGTCATCGATCGGCTGGCCGCGGTCGGCGTGACCCGGGTCTTCCTGGTCGTGGGCAACGACCCGGGCCCGTTCGAGGTGGTGGTCGAGCCGTCGGCGGCACGGGGCGTGTCGGTCGTGTTCGTGCCCGAACCGGAACCCCTGGACACCGCCGGAGGGGTGCGCGCCGCGATCGACCTGGTCGAGGGCCCGACCTTCGTGCTCAACGGCGACGTGCTGACCGACCTGGACCTCGCGGCGATGGCCGACCATCACCGCGCCACCGGGGCCGACGCCACCATCAGCCTCACGCTGGTCGAGGACACGTCGTCCTACGGGGTGTGCGTGCGGCGCGGGAGCCGGATCACCGACTTCGTCGAGAAGCCCGACCCCGGCACGCTGCCCGGCCAGAGCGGGGTCAACGCCGGCACCTACCTGCTCGAACCGGGGGTGCTGGACGACTTCCCACAGGGGCGACTGTCCTTCGAGCGGGCCGTGTTCCCCGGCCTGCTGGACGCCGGCGCGCGGGTCGAGGGATTCGCGTGGGACGGGGTCTGGGCCGACCTCGGCACGCCCGACCGGTACCGGCGCGGTCACCGGCTGGTCCTGGACGGCACCATCGCCTGGCCACCCGTGTCCGCGATCGCGGACCGCGGCGACGGGATCCGGGTCGCCGACGGTGCGCACGTCGATCCCACCGCCACGCTGGTCGGACCGGTGCTGCTGGCCGCCGGGGCGGAGGTCGGTCCCGACGCCGTCGTCGGTCCCCACGCCACCCTGGGACGGGACAGCCGGATCGGGCGCGCGGCCCGGGTCGCCGACACGGTGCTGCGCCGGGGATCCGAGGTGGGGGACCGGGTGGTGGCCGTGGGCCTGTTGGCCGGAGTCGGTTCCCGGGTGGAGGCCGACGCCCGGCTGGGCCGAGACGTCGTCCTGGGTGATGGCGCCGTGGTCGGCGGCGACGATGCGGACGCAGACGGCACCCTGGTGGCCGGCCCGTGACGTCAGCCGATCGTGGTCGCGCGGCCCGCGTGGCCATACTGGGGGCGGGTCCGTGCGGGCTGGCCGCCGCGGTGGCGGCCGCACGTGCCGGCCACGAGGTCGTCGTGTTCGAGGCCGCCGACCGGGTCGGGGGCATGGCCGGCTCCATCGAGGTGGCCGGACAACGCGTCGACCTCGGCAGCCACCGGTTGCACCCGGTCGCGAGCCCCCCGGTGGAGGCCCTGCTGCGCGAGGCGCTGGGGCCTGACCTCCAGGACCGGCGTCGCCGGGGCCGGATCCACCTCGAGGGTCACTGGCTGGACTTCCCGCTCGCGCCGGCGGACATGCTCGCCCACCTGCCGCCGACGTTCGTTGCCGGGGCCGTGCGTGACCTCCTCCTCAGCCCGTGGCGCGGCGACGTCGACGGGACCGACGCCCATGCGACGCTGGTCGCGCGGCTGGGCCCGACCGTCGCCGAGCGCTTCTACCGGCCCTACCTCACCAAGTTGTACGGGACCGACCCCACCAACCTGCATGCCGAGGTCGCCGATCGGCGGGTGGCCGCGCGTCGGGCCGGCGACATCGTGGCCCGGACCCTGCGGGCGCGGCCGGCGACCGACTTCCGCTACCCGCGCACCGGCTTCGGGCAGGTGTCGGAGGCGCTGGCCGACCTGGCCACGGCAGCGGGCGCGAGGGTGGCGCTCGGGACGCCGGTGACCGGGGTCACGACCGGCGACGGGGGGGTGTCGATCGAGGTGCCGGGCGAGGTGGTGTCGGTCGACGCGGTGGTGTCGACCCTGCCGGCCGCGCTGCTGGCGCGCCTGGCCGACGGGCCGCGGGTGGTGCGCAAGGCCGTCTCGTCGTTGCGCCACCGGGGCCTGCACGTGGTCCACCTCGACCTCGCCGCGCCCCGACTGTCCGACGCCGACGCGCTGTACTTCCCGGGGGTCGAGACCCCGGTCGCGCGGATCTCCGAGCCGCGCAACTTCCGCGACAACCCGGCCGACCCGGTGGACCACACCGTGGTCTGCGCCGAGATCCCGTACGACCCGAAGGATCCGGCCCCCGATGATGCCGCACTGGCCGAGGTGGTCGCGGCCACCCTGGCCGCCACGGGCCTGGTGGTCCCCCCGGTTCGGTCCGTCCGGGTGACCTCACTGCCACGCGTCTACCCGGTCTTCACGTCGGCCTCGCGGCGCGCACTGGGGTTGGTGGAGGAGTGGGTGGCGACGATCCCGCGCCTGCTGTCGGTCGGCCGCCAGGGATTGTTCACGCCCGACAACACCCACCATGTGCTGGCCATGGGCCTGGACGCGGCCGTGGTCGTTGGCCGTGACGGCATCGATCGGGCGGCGTGGGACGAACGACGCCGTGCCTATCGCGAGTTCGTCGTCGAAGACTGACCGAACGCGAAACCACGGCCGGGACACACCGCCGAGCGCGGACCCACCTGCGTGCGTCGCTCGTCGCACCGGCGGAACCACGGACGCACACGTTGACGGCGCAGCGCCCTGGCCTTCGGGGCGCCGGTGGTGCGGCGTCAGGCGATCGACACCACGATCTGGCCGGGTGCGGTGGTCGTGGGGTCCCAGCCTCGGGCAAAGGCGAGCACCTCCAGTCGTGCCACCACGCGTCCGACCGCGACCCAACCCGCGGTGTCGCCACTCGCCACGAGGTCGATCGTGGTCCGCTCCGGCCCCTGCTCGACGGTCGCGACCACGCCCGCCGTGCGAGCGTCCCGGTCGAGCGCCATCGCCAGCACCCGTGCGACCGGGTCGGGATGATCCTCGGCCGCCGTGGCGAGTGGGACCAGGGCACCACGCCCGATGTGGCCGGGATCCGCAGGCGCCCGTCCCACCCGTGTCACGACGTGGTCGGCCATCGTCGCGCCGCCTGCGGGGAACAGGTCCTCGGCGGCCTCGCGCACCAGGTCGTGGGCGGTCCCGGTCCCGGCGACGTCGAGTCCGCGCACCAGCACGAAGGGCACCGGCGACGCCTTGGCACGGACCAGGTCGGCGGCCGCGGCGATCTCGTCCGCGACCGCGGCGACCGTGACCTCCAGCGTGCGGCCATGGAGGTCGGTGGTCCCGCGCTCGTCGCGCAGGGGCGAGATGCCCGCACTGCCGATGGCGACGTCGACCTGTCCCATCCGCCACGGCCGGCCGAACGTGTCGGTCACGACCACGCCGACGTCGGCCCCGGTCGTTGCCAGCAGGTCGGCTCGCAGGGCCGCGGCACTGGCATCCGGGTCCGCGGGCAACAGCAGCGCCGACCCCGGCGGCACGTTGGACGTGTCGATGCCGGCGTTGGCGCAGACCAGACCGTGATGGGTCTCAACCACCAGCACACGAGGATCGTCGGCCACCACCCGGCGGGCCTGGGCACGGGCGAGCGGTCGCCGGGGGTCGGCGGACCCGGCCTGCGCCGGGAGGTCGACCAGGCGGCCCTCGGCCAGCGCCACGACCTTCGACGCCACCACCACGACGTCGCCATCCACCAGCTCCACCGGCGGCGTGGCGTCCGCCAGGGCCCGTCGCAAGGTCCCCGGCAGGTCGAGCCCGGGCCCGAGCACGGCCGGCACGGCGAGCGGGTGGATCGTGACAGCCATGACGTCCCCCGGACCGGACCGCGACGACGGTCGTGTGATGGTGGATCCCGCGCGTCGGTCACCGCCCGGGCGCGTGATGGTAGGTGGCGGCCGCCGGGGGAGGTCGCCGCCGACCTCGCCGATCGCCGCACCTGACGACTTCTCTGCGCTGCCCGCCGGGTCCGCCGCGGTGTTCGTGGCGTCGCCTTCCGAGGCACGACGTCGTCCTGCGGGTCGTGCGTGGGCGCTCACCGGCCGGCCCTCCACTTGACGCAGCCGGTCGTGTAGGCCAGAATGACGGTCATGTAGTTCCACCAACGTGGGTCACCGGCGGATTGGCCGCTGCCCGGGTGGACGTGTCCGACGACTGCGACAGTGCGGAGAGGGAGCCCCCGTGAGCATGATTGCGGAGCTCGGCGCGAAGCTGGCATTCGATGACGACAAGCGAGTCTGGATGCTCGAGGCGCGGTGCCTCGACGCCGACCCCGAGGCCTTCTTCCCCGAGAAGGGCGGGTCCACCCGCGAGGCCAAGCGCATCTGCGGGATCTGCCCGGTCCAGCAGGAGTGCCTCGAGTACGCCCTGGAGCGCGACCAGCGCTTCGGCATCTGGGGCGGCATGAGCGAACGCGAACGGCGACGCTTCAAGCGCCGGACGGCCTGAGGCGGATCCTGGCCGCCACGGCGGCGCGAAAGGGGTCCCGCCGACGGATGCGGGCGACACTGGCCGGTGGTGCAGGCCCTTCGGGTCGCCAGTGCCCGGTGTGGGATAGCGTCGAGTGTCGCCCCCCGGGGTCCCGTTTCCGTGGTCCCGATCCGGCCGGCGTCGCGCAGATCTCGCCCGAGCCGGTGGTGGGGACCGACCCTGGCCGATCGGGGTGTTCGTCGTCGACTTCCGCAGTCCGAGGTGACCCATCACGTCCACGCCGCACCCGCAGCCCGTCGTCGCGGCCGTCATCGTCGCCACCGACGGGCGGGCGTGGCTGCCGGCGTTGCTGGACGCCCTGCGCCACCAGACCCGACGGCTCGACGACGTCGTGGCCGTCGACAACGCGTCGACCGACGGCACCCGTGACCTGCTGATTGGGGCCCTGGGCCCGGACCGCGTGATCCTGTCCGATGCCGACGTGGGGTTCCCCCAGGCCGTCGCGATGGGCGTCGACGCGCTCCCCGATGCCGACCACGTGCTGATCCTCCACGACGACCTGGTCCCCGACCGCGAACTGGTGGAGGCATTGGTCGACGCCATGGTCGCCGACCCGCGGCTGGCCGTCGCGGGCGCGAAACTGGTCGACCACGACGACCCCGGGCAGTTGCGCTCAGTCGGGTTCACCATCGACCGGCTCGGGCGCATCGACCGCGGGTTGGAGCCCGGCGAGCGTGACCAGGGCCAGTTCGACCGGCCCACTCGGCCCCTGGCCGTGTCGTCGGCGGCCATGCTGGTACGGCGCGACGTGTTCGTGGGCCTGGGGGGATTCGACCGTCGCTTCCGGCTCTACCGCGACGACCTCGACTTCTGCTGGCGCGTCTGGACCGCGGGCTGGCAGGTCGCCATGGTCCCGGCGGCGTGCGCCCGCCACCGCCGGGCGGTGGCATCCCACGACCGCCCGGGCCAGGCGGCGTTCAAGGGTCCGCGGTTCTACCGGGAACGCAACACGCTGGCCAGCATCATCAAGAACGTCCCGGGAGCGCGCCTGCCCCTGGCAATCGTGGTCTTCGTCCTGTCGGCCGCCCTGCGAGCGGTCTGGTACCTGCTCACGCGTCGCTTCGCCGATGCCTGGCAGACCCTGCGTGGCTGGGGCTGGAACCTGCGTCGGCTGCCGGGCACGCTCCATCGTCGCCGCCTGGTCAACCAGCGCCGACAGGTGGCCCCGGCCGAACTCAACGACAAGTTCTCACACCTCGGCCCGCAGTTGCGCCAGATCCTGTCGGGCGTGCTCGACCGGGTGATGGGGGGCGACCTCGACGTCACGGACCCGGTCGCGTCCGACGAGCAGGCCGCCGTCGGGGTGCTGCCGCGGATCCTGCGGACGTTCCGCCGGCGCCCGGCCACCACGGTCGCGATCGGGGCGGGGCTGGCCGGCCTGGTGGTGTCGTTGCCCCTGTTGTGGTCGGGACCGCTGTCACTGGGCCAGGTCCGACCGTTCCCGGCGTCGGGCCTGCGCCTGCTGGAGGACTACCTGTCGGTGTGGCACGACGCGGGCGCCGCCGCGACCCGCGAGGCCCCGTCGCCGGCCCAGGCCCTGCTGGGCACGATGCAACTCGTGCTGGCCGACAGTGCCTGGGTGGCCGAGCGCGCGCCGGTGATCGGGTCGGTCGTCGTGGGCTGGCTGGTCGCGTTGCGAGCCGCCCGCCCGTTGGCGCCGACGACCGGGCCACGCGTGGCCGCGGCCACCGTCTACGCGCTGTCCCCCGCCTCCATCGCGGCCGCACGGACCGGTCGTCTTGGGGCCATGGCGCTGGTGGTGGCCCTGCCGGCCGCCACGATCGGCCTGCACCTCGCAGTGTCGCGCCGGGTCGCGGGCGCGTCGGCCTGGCGTGGTGCCGCCGGGGCGACCCTGGCACTGGCCGTTGGCATCGCCTTCGAACCCGCGATGGTGGTGCCGTTCGGGCTCGTGTTGGTCGCGCTTGCCGTGTTCGTCGCCGCCCGCCGGGACCTGGCCTCGGCCCGGCGCGGGGCCATCACCCGCCTGCTCGCGATGGCCGTCGGCGTCCCGGCCGTGTTGTTCCCGTGGTCGCTGGGGCTGCTCGATCCGGCTGGGTGGTGGCCGCGCAGCGTGCTGTCGATCGACGTGCTCGCCTCGCCGACCTGGGAGTGGTTGGTCCAGGCACCGCAGCAGGTCGGGTTCGCCGGGGTCGCGGCCGGTGCCGGCGTGGCGGCGGCCGGCGCCTTCGGGGTCCTGTTCGCGTCCCGCCGGGAGCCCGGCCGGGTCGCCGCCCTGCTGGTCGTCGCCGCGGTCGCCATCGCGAGCGCCGTGTTCCTGGACGGCCTCTCCACGCAGACCCCGGTGTGGCCGGGCGTGCCGCTGCTGGTGGCGGCCGGGTCGCTGGCCGCCCTGTTCGCGATCGGGTTGCGGCGGGTCGGGCCGGTGCTCGTCGGCCACGCCTTCGGCTGGCGCCAGGTCGCTGCCGGGGTCTTGGTCGCCGCGACCATCGTGGGCGTCGGCGTCACCACCCTCGACGTCCGCGAGACCGGGTGGGCACGGGCGGGCCACGACGACCTGCTGCCGGCCTTCGTCACCCAGGCCGGGGTCACCGACGACTTCCTGGTGCTGACCCTGGCCGACGACGGGGGCCGGTTGTCGTGGGACCTGGTGTCCGACAGCGGTCCCACCATGGCCGGATGGAGCGTGGCCTTCTCACCGGGCCTCGAAGCCACCGTCGACGCGGTCGTCGAGTCGGTCGTGGCGCAGTCCGACCCGTCGGCGGCCGGTCGCCTGGGCCTGCTCAACATCCGCTACGTCGTCGTGCCCGAGTCGGCCCGCAGCGGCGACCTCGAGGCCGGCCTGGAGCGCCAGTTCGACCTGTTGTCCCAGCCGGTCGCCGACGGCCTGGTCTATCGCCTTTCCAACGACGTGCCGGCGGTCGGGGCCACCGGGCCCGCCGTCGTCAGCCGCATCCTGGCGACCGGTGCGCTGCCCGACGACGTGGTCGTCGAGCGCATCCCGCCCCGCGACGGGGGCTCCAGTTGGGTCCGCCGGGTCGGCTCGGAACCCGAGGTGATCCTGCTCGCGACGGTCGAGACGGGTGCGTGGCAGGCGCGCGCGGACGGGCGCGTGCTGGAGGCCCAGCAGGTCGACGGCCTGCTCCGGTTCGACGCGCCACCGGAGACCACCGTGGTGCTGACCCCGGTCGGCCAGGGCCGTCGCACGTTGTCGCTGACCCTGCAACTGCTGGCGGTGCTGCTGGTGGTGTCGGTGCTGCTGCGACCCCCCACCTCCACGGCCCGGGAGGACGAGTGATGAACCCCCGTCGACGCCCCCTGGCCCTGTTCACGCTGGCCGTCGTGCTGGTCGCGGCCGTCTGGTACGGCCTGCCTGACCCGACCTCGGTCGTCGTCGAGGAACAGGTCGGCGAGGAGACCACCCAGCCAGCCACCGCGGGCGTGTGGTACTGCCCGTCGACCGACGACGAGGCCGCCTCCTCCATCGCCCTGGCCGCGCCACCCGGCGGCGAACGCCCCTCGCTGTTCGAGGCCAACGACTTCCGTGGCGACGACCAGGCGGTCGAGACCGGCGAACTGTTCCCGGGTGCCGGCACCACGCGTGACCTCGAGGACGGGACCCGTGCGGTCGAGGTGCGCTGGAACGACCGGCCGCTGGTCACGACCCGGTTGGTCGAGCACACCGGCGATCGACCCGGTCCCGTCGCCGGTCCGTGCCCGGCCTCGGTCGCCACCGAGTGGCTCCTGCCCGGGGTCACCACGGCCGCGGGGGCCACCGCCGAGCTCCACGTCGGCAACCCCTTCTCGACCGAGGCCGCCGTGGGCGTCGACTTCTTCACCGCGGCCGGGCTTGAGTCGCCCCTGGCGGTGCAGAACGTGCCGATCCCCGCCGGGGGCACCGTCACCATCGACCTCGTCGAGGTGATGCCGCAGCGCGAGGACCTCGGTGTCCGCGTGACCGCCCGCTCCGGACGGGTCGCGGTCGAGGGGGTCCAGTCCAGCGTGCCCACCATCAACGGGGTCCGCGGGCGCTCGTGGGTCGGCGCCACCGATCGTCCGGCGACCACCTGGCACGTGCCCTGGGTCACCACCGGCGGCGACGACACGGCGGGGTTCGGTGGTGGCGAGGAGGGCGGCGACCAGACCGAGGAGCCCACGGAGGTGCCGACCGATCCCGACGAGATCGACGTCGTGGTCGAGGGTGAGGCGGATCCGCGCTCGTGGGTGTGGGTGTCCAACCCGTCCGACGAGGTCGCCGAACTCAACCTCACCTTCCTGACCGGCAGTGGGCGTGTGGCCCCCGAACTGGCCACCCCGCTGCAGGTGAACCCGGAGTCGATCGTGCGGGTCGACCTGGATCCGCTGCTGGCGACCGAGGAGGTGTCCGGTGACGTCGGCGTCCAGGTGGTGTCGACCAACGAGGTGCCGGTGGTCGTCGGGGGCGGCGCGGTCGTCGCGACTGGCGGGGGCGTGGACCGCACCGGGCTGGCCGTGCTGGCCGGACAGCGCGACACCGACACGAACTGGTCGCTGACCGGTCCTGCCGGTCCGGGGCGCCGGCAGTTGCTGACCCTGGGCAACCCGACCGAGACCACCGCGCGCCTGACCGTGTCGGCCTGGACCGGCGCCACCAGCGTGCGCCCCGCCGACCTCCAGGAACTGGTGCTGGCGCCCGGTCAGACGATCACCGTGGACCTGTCGGAGCTGGACCTGTCGGGATCGTCCTTCACGGCCTTCGTCGGGGTGACCCAGGGGGCCGTGACCGCGTCGCTGCGCTCGGCCGCCGACGAGGGGCCGCTGGGCTTGTCGGCGCCGGCCGGCGTGCCCTCCCGGATCTGGGTCTCCAGCGGCATCGTGACCGTGGTCCGGCGACAGGAGGGGATGGTCAACCGCTTCGGCACCGACCTCGGCCTCGACGTGCCGGAACCCACCCCCAGCCCCACCCCCGGCGTGCCGGCCGGCGACGACGGCTCGATCGACGGGGACGGCGGTGACGGAACCCTGGAAGACCCGTCCGTCACCCCGACGCCGGGAACCTCGCCGTCGCCGGGATCACCGTCACCCATGGGGTCGGCGACGCCGGGCCCGAGTCCGTCCGTCGGCTCGGCGTCACCGACAGCGGGTGAGTGACCGGCCAAGGCCTGTCCCCGGAATCATCCCCAGCCCAGTTCGTCGAGGCGGTCGTCGTCGATGCCGAAGTGGTGCGCCACCTCGTGCACGACCGTCGTGGCCACCAGTTCGCGGAGGTGGTCCGGCCCGGTCGCCCGCGCTTCGATGGGGCCTCGGAACAGCCGGATCCGGTCCGGCATCATCGGTGCGCCCCACGCCCGCTCGGGCAGTGGCGTGCCCTCGTAGACGCCGAGCAGGATCGCGTCGTCGTCGGTGTTCGGAGGCACGTCCTCGACCGCGATCTCGACGTTGTCCAGACGATCGAGCAGGGCCGGCGGCAAGCTGGTCATCGCCCGGTCGACCATCCGGACGAAGTCGGTCAGGGTCGTGGCGCGCCAGCCGTTCCAGGGGCGACGGCGACGGTCCGGGGGGCGGCGTCGGTGACGGGCGTGGCGATCATCCATGGCTCCACGATAGACCGGATCCGGGCATGCGCGGGTTGCGGGACTTCGCCCTCGTGACCTGATTGACTGCCACGCATGGCTGCTGAACCCCTTCCCCAGACCTCGTCCGCCGTCCCAGCCGGTCGTGACGTCGACGCGTGGTCCGCGTCCGCGTCGCCCGCCACCGGGACCCGACGCGCCGATCGGCAGGGCCGCGTGGTCCAGTCGATGGCGCACAAGGTCACCCGGCCGTGCAGCCGCAACGGCTGTCCCGCCCCGGCCCGCGCATCGATGATGCTGGACTACGCCGGCAAGCAGGTGACCCTGGTGCCCCTGATGGACCTGCGCGACCCCCGCTTCCTGGAGGTGTGCCCACCGCACGCCGAGGGCATGGACGTGCCGCGCGGCTGGAAGTTGGTCGACGAGCGCGACGAGGAGCCGACGACGCCCAGCGGTCCGCCGACCGCCGAGGAGATGGGCTCCAGCGCGACCGTGGCGGTCCTGGCCGCGGCCCTCCGGGAGGCACCCGAGCAGGACGAGCCCGGGCCTCCGGAGCCGATCGCGGCCGTGCCTGCGCTCGACGAGCTCCCCGCCGCATCCGACCTGCCCGAGGTGGTGGCCCGGCCCCAGCCGCCGTCGGGCCGGACCGCGGAGCCGCGCCCCCACGCACCACGCGACGAGCGCCAACTGCGGCTCGACCCCGACGGAGGATCCGCCACGGATCCCGAGGCCGAGCCACCGACGACGGCCGGGGCGCGACCCTCGGTCGCACGTCCGGTGCTGGCCGCCCGTGACGACGCCCGGCCGACCTGACCCCACCGCAGCCCCGTCGGCGGTGACCTTGCCCGACCTTGCCCGACCGGGCCTGTTCGGGGCCGGATCCGGCCCATCGGCCTCGTCGGTGTGCTTGCATCCCCACTCGAACCTCGTGAGGACGACCATGGACGATTGCAGCGCGCTCGATCGACTCGTGAAGGCCTACGACGTCCGCGGCACCGACGAGGAGTTGTCGCCGGACGTCGCCCGGGCGCTGGGCGTGGGCATCGCCGAGGTCCTGGGATCGCCCGGGCCGAGCGGTGCCCTGCTGATCGCCCACGACATGCGGCCCAGTTCGCCGATGATCGTGGAGGCCCTGTCCGCGGGGATCCGGTCGCGCGGTGTGGACGTGGTCCTGCTGGGGCTGTTGTCCACCGACGCACTCAGCTTCGCCGCGGGGCATCTGGGACGGGCCGGCGTCATGGTCACCGCCAGCCACAACCCGGCGGGCCACAACGGCATGAAGGTCTGCCGGGCCGGCGCGGTCCCGGTGGCGCTCGACACCGGACTGGGCGAGATCCGTGACGTCGCCGCGCAGGTGCTGGCAGGGACCTTGCCCACCGCCACGGGGGACCCCGGCACGGTCCACCACGACGACGTCACCGACGACTTCGTGGCCCACGTGCACGCCATGATCGATCCGACCACCCTCGTCGGGCTGCACCTCGCGGCGGACGCCGGCAACGGCATGGCGGGTCGGCTGGTCCCGCTGGTGTTCGCGGACCTCGACGTCACGGTCGACGAGTTGTACTTCGACCTCGACGGGACCTTCCCGAACCACCCGGCGAACCCACTCGACCCGGCCAACCTGGCCGACCTCGCGGCCCACGTGGTCGCGCACGACCTGCCGCTGGGCCTGGCCTTCGACGGGGATGCCGACCGCATGTTCGCGGTGGACGAGCGCGGCCGGCCGGTCCCGTCGTCGCTCATCGGGGCGGTGGTGGCCGAGCGGTTGCTCGAACGCCACCCGGGCGCCACCGTGCTCTACAACGTCATCTGTTCGAAGACCGTGCCGGAGGTCATCGAGGCCGCCGGCGGCACCGCGGTGCGGACCCGGGTCGGCCACTCGCTGATCAAGGCCCGGATGGCCGACACCGACGCGATCTTCGCCGTCGAGCACAGCGGCCACTACTACTTCCGTGACTTCTTCCGGGCCGATTCCGGCATCGTCGCCGCCCTGGTCCTGCTGGAGGTCGTGGCCGAGGCCGGGCGGCCCCTGTCGGAGGTCGTGGCGCCCTACGACCGGCGCGTCGCGTCAGGTGAACACGACCTGGAGGTGGCGGATCCGACGGCCGCCATCGAGCGACTCGCAACCGTGATGGCCGACGACGCGGTCGCGATGGACCGGATGGACGGGCTGACCGTCGACGTCGAGGACGCGTGGTGCAACCTGCGGCCATCCAACACCGAACCGGTGCTGCGGCTGAACGTCGAGGGCGACGATCGACCGGCCATGGAGCGCCTGTTCGACAAGGTGATGGCTATCGTGACGGGCCCCGAAGCCGCCTGATCCCGATCGCCCGGAGCGCCGCCCATGCCCTACGTCGACGAGGTCCTGCTCGAGGTCCTGCGCTGCCCCGACTGCCGCGCCGAGGTCGACTACAAGGACCGCCGCAAGGTCGTGGTGTGCCGGGGATGCGGGCTGCAGTACCCGGTCGTGGACGCCATCCCGGTCATGCTCGTCGACCAGGCCAAGCCCTCGCGTCGTCGATGATCGTCCCCGTCCCCACGCCGCCCGTCGGCGATTCCCACAAGGCACCGCGATGACCACCGCCGATGCGGCCGCTGCAGCCACGGCCGAGGCACTCCACCATGCGCTCGGCGACGACGTCGACGTGCTGGTCACGCTCGGCTCCGGCCTGTCCGGGGTCGCCGACGTGCTCACCGATGCCGTGTCACTGCCGACCACGATCCTGCCCGGGATCCCGCCCTCGACGGTGCCCGGCCACACGTCGACGCTGCGCTACGGCCGGATCGGGTCGCTGCGCGTGCTCACCCAGGTCGGCCGCGTCCACCTCTACGAGGGACATTCCGGCGCGGACGTGACCCGCATGATCGACGCGGCCGCGCTGCTGGGCGCGCACACCTTCCTGGTGACGAACGCCGCGGGTGGCCTCGAGCCGTCGTGGGACCCCGGCGACGTCATGGTCCTGCGCGACCACCTCAACCTCACCGGCACGACGCCGTTTCTGGGCGTCGTGCGCGACGGCGGACCGGTCTTCGTCGACATGGCCGAGCCCTACAGCGGCGAGTTGCGGGCACTGGTCCACCGGGTGGGCGCCGACGTGGGGCTCACGCTGCGCGAGGGCATCTACGCCGGGTTGCTCGGTCCGGCCTACGAGACCCCGGCCGAGGTCGCCATGCTGCGGACGTTGGGGGCCACGGCGGTGGGGATGTCCACCGTCCTGGAGGTGGTCGCCGCCCGCAGCCGGGGACTGGACGTGCTGGGCCTGTCCACGATCACCAACGTCCACGGGGACGGCGTGGAGACCACGCACGCCGAGGTCATCGAGGTCGGCGCGCGCGTGGCCGCGGACGTGACCCGGCTGGTCGCGGGGATCCTGCAGGACCTGGCGGCCTGACGCCACTGGCGCGAGCCGGCGACGCTCCACAGCGTCGCCGATCGGGTCGTCAGGCGTGGCCACCGCGGGCACGCTGGGGCGATGGTCCGTGCCGTACTCGAGTTGCTCGCCCCGTCACGCTGCCTGTCGTGTCGGCGCCGCGGCCCGATGCCGTGGTGTGCCCGCTGTGCACCACCCCCGCACCGGACCGCCCCGACCTGTCCGCGATGTGACGCGGGGTCGGCCGGCGCGTGGGCGTCGTCCGGGGACGACGACGCGTGCCCACTCGTCGGGACCGACGTGGCCGAGGTGGTGGCCGCCCACGACTACCGCGGAGCCGTCGCGGCCGCCATCCGGGCCGCCAAGCTCGAGGCCTGCCTCGGCGCCTGGGCCCCGCTCGGGCACGCGCTGGCCGCCGCCGTGGTCGACCGTGGCGTGCCCGACCTCGACGTCGTCACGGCGGTCCCGGTGCCGCGTCGTCGGCGTCGTCGCCGGGGCTTCGACCACGCCGCCTTGCTGGGGGAGGCGGTCGCCCACGACCTCGGGCGGCCGTTCGCCCACCTGCTGGTCGTGGCCGGGCGGGCACCCGACCGGGGGGCCGGAGGCGCGGGGTCGGCCGTGGCCGGGATGACCCCGCGCGGACCGATCGGTGGCCACGTGCTGCTGGTGGACGACGTCGTCACGACCGGCGCCACCGTGACGGTCGCGGCGGCCGCCCTGGCCGCGGCCGGCGCCACCCGAATCACCGTCGCGACGGTCGCTCGTGCCGGTGGACACCGGGGCCGGACTGCGCGGGGGTGAGTCGGCGATCGCGGCGCGGCGATCGTCCAGGGGCCTGGCGGACCCGTGGAGCGGGGTCGAGGCGGCGTCGGTGTCGCCGTGTCCCAAGTCACCGGCCGCACGGCCAGACCGGTCGGAACCCCCGTGTTATGGTCGACACAGGTCCCGTGGACCTCGGTCTTGCGGACCCCCCGGGCCGCCTGCCGGCGCCCGGGGACGCCAGAAGGACGGAGGCACGATGCAGATCAGCGTGACGACACGTGATGTCGAGCTCACGGACGGAATTCGCGACGACGCGGTTGCGAAGCTGTCCAGGGTCCAACGGTTGTTCGATCGTTTCATCGACATGGACATCACCTTCCTCCAGGGTCCCGGCGGTGGCGACGTGGTCCAGTGCGACGTCGTCCTCCATGCCAAGGGCCAGTACCTGCGCGCGAGTGGCACCGGTCCGGATGCCCTGACCGCGGCCGAGGCCGCCGAGTCCAAGCTGGCCCGCCAGGTGCGCAAGCTCAAGACGCGCATGGTCGACAAGCCCCGGCTGTCCGCGGCGGAGGCCCGCGGCGGCGCGTGACGATCGCCGTTGGGGATGTCGGCCCCGCCTGCGGCCGGTCCCGTCTGCGCCACGACCGGGGCGGCGACCACCGATGAGCGACGAGGTGCTCACGGTGCGCGTGCACGGCGACGACGGTCGGGTCGTCCGGGCGATCCGCTCGGGCCGGATCCGGGTCGTGGACGGTGACGCCGACCTGGTCGTCCACGTGCAGCAGGCCACGCAGGGCGACCCCAACCTCACCAGTCGCGAACTGGACGTGCTGTCGGAACTGGCCTGCGGGGCGACCAATGGCGAGATCGCCGAGACCCTGTTCATCGCCGAGAACACGGTCAAGAACCACGTCCGAAGCATCCTGCTGAAGTTGTCCGCGCGGTCGCGGACCGAAGCGGTCGTCGCCGCCCACCAGCGCGGGATCCTGCAACTGTGAGCGCGACCCCACCGGGGTCCCGCTGCCCCGGTCCGGACCGGAGGTGACCTCCATGTCGGCACGTCAGCAGGTCGGTGCGGACCTGCGTCGCGAGCGACTCGTCGCCGACCTGCGGGGCGCCGGCTTCCCCGACCCCGGCCCCGAGTTGGTGCAGGAGGTCGCGCATGCGCTGGAACTGCGCCCGCACGAGGGCGTGCTGGCGACCTACGGGGCCATCATCCTCACCCGGGGCGAGGTGGACCTGACCGGCTGGGGGACCCGGGTCGACTTCGATGACCTCGACCGGCTCCGCGAACTGGCCGACGGCACCACCAGTTTCGTCGTGCGGTCCGCGGACGGCTGGCACCTCGCGGTCGGGGAACGCCCGGCCCGGGAAACCGACCTGGTCGCGTTGTGCGTCGAGCGCGACGCCCGCATCCTGCGCCTCCGGCCGGGCGGTCGGTTGCAGGTGCTGGGAGGCGAGCACGTCTGGGCGCTGGAGCGGGCGAGTTGGAAACGCCATCCCACCTCCGCGGTGTTCATCCGGCGCCTGGCCCGCCGCGCGCCCCGCGCGGTCGAGCGCGACCACATCTGCCGGGGGCTGCTGGACCTCGCCGTCCACACCCTCAGCCCGCGCCGGATCGGGGCCACCCTCGTGTGGTTGCCCGACGACGACCGGGCCGGCATCGGTGGCCTGCTGGGCCACGGCGGCCCGGTGCCGCCACTCCCGGTCGCCGAGCGGGCCGTCCACGACGCCATCGCCAACCTGCTGGGCCAGCACGACGGAGCCACGCTGTTGTCACTGGACGGTCGGCTGGTCTGCACGGGCATGGAACTGCTGGGCGATCCCACGCCCGAGATCGTGCGGCACCAGGGCATGCGCCACCGGTCGGCTGCCCGGTTCTCGCGCCTGCGTCCGGAGGCCATCATCGTCGTGGTCTCCGAGGACGGCCCGGTGTCCATCTACGTCGACGGTGACGACGTGACCGGCCATGACGAGGTGTCGACCCCAACCGACCCGTCCCCCGACGATGTCGAGGTTGCACCTGGCGACCCCGCGTCGGACTGAACCACCCGTCGTCGTCGGCGGTGACCGCGGCCGGTGCGGCGGCCCCGGCCGGTCGCGGGGCGAGCACCTCGCCACGGGCGGCAATCCGTACCATTGGTGGACGCGGACCACGCGGGATGCCCGTCACCCCCCGGTCGTGGATGGGTCCGCTCCCGAGGCAAGGCTTGGCACCATGGTCAGTTTGAATCCGCTGCGCTGGGGCGAGGGTCGCAAGGCTCGCAAGATCTGGAAGGTCGTCGAGACCGTCAACGCCCAGTCCGACGCGGCCGCCGCCCTCACCGACGACCAGTTGCGCGCCCGCACCGACGAGTTTCGGGCCCGCCTGGACGACGGCGAGACCATGGACGACCTGTTGCCCGAGGCCTACGCGACCGTGCGGGAGGCGGCCTTGCGGGTGCTCCACCAGCGGCCCTACGACGTGCAGGTGTTCGGGGGCATCGCCCTCCACCAGGGCAACATCGCCGAGATGCGCACCGGTGAGGGCAAGACCCTGACCTCGACCATGCCGGTCTACCTCAACGCGCTCGAGGGCTGGGGCGTGCACCTGGTGACGGTCAACGAGTACCTCGCCAAGCGCGACGCAGCCTGGATGGGTCGGATCCACGAGTTCCTCGGCGTGTCCGTGGGGGTCGTGCACTCCAACCAGTCCCGGGCGGAGAAGCGGGCCGCCTACGACGCCGACATCACCTACGGCACCACCAACGAGTTCGGCTTCGACTACCTGCGTGACAACATGGCCTGGGAGCTCGACAAGCAGGTCCAGCGCGGCCACCACTTCGCGCTGCTGGACGAGGTCGACTCGATCCTGGTCGACGAGGCCCGCACGCCCCTGATCATCTCCGGCCAGCCGACCCAGTCGGCGCAGTGGTACCAGGTGTTCGCCAAGCGGGTCGTGCCCAACCTGCGCATCGGCGCGGACCTGGGCGAGGGCCGGACTACCAACGACTACGTGGTCGACGAGGCCAAGCGCACGGTCGCCGTGACCGAGGAGGGCGTGGCCAAGGTCGAGAAGCTGCTGGGCATCGAGAACCTGTACGAGAGCGTCAACACGCCGCTGATCCACCACCTCAACAACGCCATCAAGTCGCGCGAACTGTTCAAGCGTGACCGCGAGTACATCGTGGTCGACGGCGAGGTCAAGATCGTCGACGAGCAGACCGGGCGGGTGCTGGACGGTCGCCGCTACTCCGAGGGCCTGCACCAGTCCATCGAGGCCAAGGAGGGGGTGCGGGTCAAGGAGGAGAACCAGACGCTGGCCACCGTCACCCTCCAGAACTACTACCGCCAGTACGACAAGCTCGCCGGCATGACCGGGACCGCCAAGACCGAGGAGGTCGAGTTCATCGAGATCTACGAGCTCGGCGTCGTCGTGGTGGACACCAACGAGGACGTCATCCGCGACGACCGCTCCGACCTGATCTACAAGACCGAGAAGGCCAAGTTCGAGGCCGTCGTGGAAGACATCGAGCAACGCCATGCCGACGGGCAGCCGGTGCTGGTCGGGACCACCTCGGTCGAGAAGTCCGAGTTGCTGTCGACGATGCTGACGCGCGTCGGGGTCCCGCACCGGGTCCTCAACGCCAAGCAGCACGCCCGTGAGGCCCACATCGTGGCCCAGGCCGGCCAGTCGGGAGCCGTGACCGTCGCGACCAACATGGCGGGTCGCGGGACCGACATCCTGCTGGGTGGCAACCCCGAGGAGATGGCCCGCGACGACGTCGAGCGACTGGACGCCGAGGCCACCGACGACGAACGCGCCGAGACCTTCCAGGCCGCGCTGGCGTCCTACACCGAGGCCACCGCCGCCGACCGCCAGGCCGTGCTGGACGCCGGTGGTCTCTACGTCATCGGGACCGAGCGCCACGACTCGCGTCGCATCGACAACCAGTTGCGTGGTCGCTCCGGTCGCCAGGGTGACCCGGGCAAGTCGCGCTTCTACCTGTCACTGCAGGACGACCTGATGCGGTTGTTCAACGCCTCGGCGGTGGACTCGATCATGGGTCGGCTCAACATCCCCGAGGACATGCCGATCGAGGCCAAGATGGTCAGCCGGGCGGTCGCCAACGCCCAGCGCCAGGTCGAGTCCCGCAACTTCGACATCCGCAAGAACGTCCTGAAGTACGACGACGTGCTCAACGACCAGCGCAAGGTCGTGTACTCGTCGCGCCAGGCCGTGGTCGAGGGTGACGACGAGGAGGTCGAGCGGCTCGCGTCCACCTACGTCGACGACGTGGTGGTCGACGCCTTCGACGCGTTCGCGCCCCCGGGGGTGTTCCCCGAGGAGTGGGACATCGAGACGTTGGCCGCCGAACTGGGCCAGATCTGGGAGCTCGAGATCGACCTGCACCGCCTCGACCTCGAGACGGTCGAGCGCGAGGTGTTGATCGACGACTTGGTCGCCGACATCCGGGCGGCCTACGACGAGCGCGAGGAATCGCTGGGCACCACTCGGGTCGCCCGGGCCGCGCCGGTGCGCGGTGCCGACGACGACCGGGAGGACCAGGACTCCCAGGTGCGCCGGGCCCCGGTCATGCGCCAGGTCGAGCGCCGCGTCGTGCTCAGCGTCGTCGACCGGATGTGGCGCCAGCACCTGTACGAGATGGATGCACTCCGTGACGGCATCGGGCTGCGCGCAGTCGGACAGCGCGACCCGCTGACCGAGTACCAGCGCGAGGCCTATGCGTCCTTCACGCACATGATGGCCTCGGTCAAGCAGGAAGCGGTCGCGTACTTCTTCCACCTGCCGGTCAAGACCGAACAACAACGCCAGCAGGAGGCCGCCAGCGGTGAGGATGTCGCGGACGGCCGCGCTGCCGCCGGGATCTCGCTCGGGGGCGTCTCACTGGGATCCGTGGACGACATCGACGCCGGCCCGAACGGTGACGGGGCCACGGACCAGGTCCCGGCCGGGGACGAGGAGGAATCCGGTCCGGCCGGCAACGGCACCTCGCCCGGCACCGACGCCGCAGACGTCGATCCCACATCGTCGTCCGACGACGTCGAGGTGGCCGGTGTGCCGTCCGACGTGGACGACCCGGTCGTGGAGTTCGAGGGTCCGGACGAGCCGAGCGGCGTCAGCTACCAGGGCGTCGACAACTCCCAGGACTACTCGGTGGCGGGCAATGGCTCGGGGGGCTCGGGCAGTCGGGGCTCGGGCAGTGGGGCGTCGTCGCGCGACACCATGACCCGCGACGACGGCACCACCGTCCGACGGGTCGCGACCGGCACGACCTACACGACCGAGGACGACGACTTTGCCGGGGTCGGCCGCAACGACCCGTGTCCGTGCGGATCGGGCAAGAAGTTCAAGAAGTGCCACTTGGGCTGAGCCAGGCGCCTGCACCCGCTCGGGGCCCAGGCGTCCGCCCGGCCGGCATCTCGGCACGCGCGTCAGCCGCCTGCACCGGGACGACGACGATGGCAGCGGCGAGGCGTCTCGTCGGGCCGGTCCCCGTTCACCAGGGTTCGACGCTGGCCGGCTCCTCCCAGTCGGGGCGGACGGCCGCCACGTCGGCGTCCGGCGGTGGACCGTCCTCGGGCGTGGCCAGGGTCGTGACCGTCCAGACCCGCGTGTGCCGGGTCAGTTCGACGCAGACCGGGACCACGCGGTCGCCCACGTCCAGGACCACGACGACGTTGGCGAGTCCGGGCCGGCACACGTCGAGGTGGACGCGTCGCAGTGTGACCGAGAAGGCCACCGGTGACCGACGACGGTGGCGCCGCACCATGGCCGCCAGCACGCGGGCGGTGCGCGCGTCCACGTACGCGCTGAGTTGGTCGACGCCACGCCGACCGGCGCGCGCCTCGAGGTAGGCCGTCGCCGCCAGGACTGCCAGCGCCAGGGGCGGACGACTGCGCGTGCGCAGTTGCATGACCGGGGCGGTCGTCGGGGCAGTGAGGCGCGCATGTCGGGTCATCGCGCGATCCGCAGCACCAGCAGGCCGGCGACCAGCCACGGGACTGCCGCGGCCGCCAACAACCACCACAGTGTTCGTCGCGACGGTGGCTGCGCCGCGTCGGTGTCCGGGCTCGGCCCCGTCGACGGTGGTTCCGCGGCGGCGGCGGCGCCGGGGGACCGGGCTTGACCTCGGTCACGTCCATCAGTCATCTTCACACACTTTCATTCATTCTCACCAAGCATGGCCGGTCGGTTCGCGCACGTCAAGGCGTCGGTCGCCCGGGGTGTGGACAGCGCGCGTTCCCGTGGGCGCCCCTGCCGTCCGCGCCGAACGCGTCCCGTCGGGCCGCCAGTAGGCTGGCCGTTCCCGATCTCGTCGAGGACGCTGATGACCACAGGAGCCGGCAGCAACGTTGCCGACACCACCGACGACGCGTCCGAACAGGTCCCCGTGGAGCCCGCGCGGGAAGTCGACGGCACCCTGCTTCGCACCGAACTGACCGAGGCCGAGCGGCGTCGGTTGTTCGAGGAGCAGGTGCTGCCCGAAGTCGATCGCCTGTTCGGTGCCGCGATGCGCTACACGCGTGATCCCACGGAGGCCCAGGACGTCGTCCAGGAGGCCGTCGCCAAGGCGTTCTCGAGCTTCCACCAGTTCCAGCAGGGCACCAACCTGCGTGCGTGGCTGTACCGGATCCTCCACACGACCTACATCTCGATGTATCGCAAGAAGCAGCGTCGACCGCAGGAGGCCCTGCAGGAGTCGATCGACGACTTCTCGTTCTACGACGAGGCGCGGACCGGGGACAGCGCCGAGTACGAGGTGCTGGAGCAGATCACCGACGAGCACGTCAAGGCCGCCCTGGCCGACCTGCCCGAGGCCTTTCGCATGGCGGTCTACCTCGCCGACGTCGAGGGGTTCGCCTACAAGGAGATCGCCGAGATCATGGACACCCCGATCGGGACCGTGATGTCACGGCTCCATCGTGGAAGAAAGGCCCTCCAGAAGACGTTGCGCGAGTACGCGGTGGGGCACGGCCTCATCGACGGCGATGCACCGGGAGGGCAATGATGGGCGCGGACGTGACCGACCTTGCAGGGCAGTGTTCCGACGAGTCGGGCAACTGCCAGGACGCACTCCGCGAACTGGAGCGCTACCTGGACGGCGAGTTGCCGGAAAGCGACCTGTCGACCATCCGCTCGCACCTGTCGGCCTGTTATCCGTGTGCCGACCGGGCCTCCTTCGAGGAACAGTTGCGCGCCATCATCCGGCAACGCTGCGTCGAGCGCACGCCCCCGGACCTCCATGACGCGATCCGGCGGCGCCTGGACACGATGGCCTCGGCCTCCTGACCACCACCCGCTGCACGACCCCGCCCTCCCGGCCCACCGGGAGGGCCTCGTGGTGTCGGGGTCGGGAGGGGGCCGGCACCGTGCGCGTCCGCGGTCGAGCCGCGACGGTGGTTCGCGGGCCCGCCCAGGGACACGCCGTAGTCTCGGGCGGTGACGCGACGACGAGGGTGACGCGGTGGCCACCAGCACGGTGATGGTGACGGGTGGGGCGGGCTTCATCGGGTCCACGCTGGTCGACCGCATGCTGGCCGAGGAGCGCCGCGTCGTGGTCGTCGACAATCTCTCCACCGGCCACCTCGCCAACCTCGACCACGCCCGCCGCCACTACGCCGCGCAGTTGGAGTTCCAGCGGCTCGACATCACCTCGGACGGCCTCGACGCGATGGTCGAGCGCCACAAGCCCGACGTCATCCACCACCTCGCCGCCCGTGCCTGGGACCCGGCCCGTCCCGACGCCGTGGCCGACGCCCGTGTGAACGTGGTCGGCACGGTCAACCTGTTGCAGGTGGCGGTCCGCCACGGCGTCCGCAAGGTCGTGGTCGCCAGTTCCGGCGCGGCGATCCACGGCGACGTCGACCGTGACGACCTGCCGGCGGTGGAGACGTTGCCGTCGGCGCCGCGCACGCCCTCGGGGGCCGCGCAGGTGGCGGTCGAGCACTACCTCGAGGTCTTCTCGCTGCAGCATGGGCTCGAGTGGACCTCGCTGGCACTGGCTGACGTCTACGGGCCCCGCCAGGCCACCGACGCGACCGGCGGGATCGTCGGCGTGCTCGTCGCGCGGATGCTGGCCGATACCGATGTCACGATCCACGGGGACGGGGAGCAGACCCGCGACTTCACCTACGTCGACGACGTGGTGCACGCGATGGCCCTGAGCGCCGACCGGGGCCATGGTCGCCGCTACAACATCGGGACGGCCCAGCAGACGTCCGTGAACCAGTTGTTCCGCGCCCTCGCCGCGGCGACCCGGTATCCCCATCGACCCACGCGCGTCCCGGAGGAACCCGGGGCGGTGCGGGCGTCGGCGCTGTCGTCGCGTCGTGCGGCCGAAGACCTGGGATGGAAGCCGTGGACCACGCTGGAGGAGGGCCTGGCCTCCACCTTGGAGTGGTACGCGGCCCGGCGTCCCAGCCGCTGACTCGCCGCTGACCCGCACCGGCCGTCGGTGGCGGCCGTTCAGCCGGACTCGCCGACCGGGGCCGAGGCCGGCGCCGGCGTGGCAACCGGGTCGGCGGGGACGTCGGACGGCGACACCGGGGCCCGATCCGGTCGACCGAGTGCGGCCAACCAGGTCCCGTGCGGGCGCGCCCACGCCGGTTGCTCGTCGGTGGCGCCCGTCAGGCTGGCGGCCAACAGGACGACCGCGCCCGCGACCAGCAGGAGGTCGCCGGGTGACACCACGATTCCCAGCCAGTCCAGGGCCAGCGTGTCGGCCAGCCCGGTCAGGCGGGACGTGGCGTCGAGCAGGTGGTGGTGGCCCGCGCGGGGGATCATGGCGGGCGCGGCGCCCAACGCACGCACGGCGGCGCCCGACACCGGCATCCCGGCGTTGGCCACGATGGCGGCGCCGTTGGCCACGACCCCCGCGGTCAGGGCCACCACCCCGGGCAGGTGGGCGTTGACGATCCCCGCGGCCAGCAGGGCGGCCAGGCTCACCACCTCGCCGGCCACCAGCACCTCGCCCAGCGGCTGCAGCCGGTCCAGCGCCACCTGGCCGAGCAGGCCCGCCAGCGCGACCGGCAACCAGCGGACGTCCGGCAGTCGGGGGTCGATCGGGTCGCCGTCGAGCCGTGCCCGGATGCCGGCCCATGCAGCCGCCAGGGCCACCGTCAGCAGTCCGAGCAACATGGGGCGCCTCCCGCGGGGAACGCCGTCGAGGGTGCCAGCCGTCGCGGTCGACCTCAACGAGGACCGTCGACGCCCCCACGAACGGACGTGGTCGCAGACGGGCGCGGTGGTGGACGGCTCGCGATCGCGGACGGCGAGGACGGGACCAGACCGGCAGGCAGGATCGTCTACCCTTCGTCGCATGGCTGCCCGACACGCTGACGACCGCTCCTCCCGTCGTGGAGGTCGTGGTCGGCGTCGCGCGGTCGACCCGGACGATCGCGTCGCATCCCTGTCGAAACCGCTCGGTCGTGTGCTCGAACGGCTGCCGGCCACCCAGCGGCGGGTGCTGGAACTTCGCATGGGGCTGGCCGACGGGCACCCGCACAGCCTCGCCGACACGGCCCGCGTGATGGGCATCGGGCTGACCGAGGCGCGCGAGATCGAGGGCCGCGCGTTCGAGCACATCCGCGAGGTCGTCCCGCTCGACCAACTGGGGAAGTTGCTGGAGTCGTGAGTGCCACCGGCCGCAGGTGTCCGCCGGCACGACGACCGTCGCCGCGGCCGGTCACGGGACGGCGACGATGACCACCCTGCACGAACTCGTGCACGAGCACGTGTCGTTGTCCGACGCCGCCGTGGACCACCTGCAGGCGGTGGTGTCGGACTGGCAGATCCTGTCGGACCTGTCGTTCGCCGACCTGCTGATGCTGGCTCGCGACCATACCGACCGGTTCGTGGTGCTGGCCCAGATGCGTCCCTACACGGCGCCCACGCTGCACCACGAGGACCTGGTCGGGGACGTGTTCGCGCCCGAGGACCTGACCCACGTCGAGGCCGCCTTCGAGACCGGCCAGATCCAGCGCCTCGACGGCCGTCTCGTGGACAACCCGTCCGTGCCCGGGGTGGCCGACGACCTCGAGGGATCGGTCGCCTCCCGCGACGACGCCATCCCGATCTGGTTCGGCGGCGAGGTCATCGCCGTGGTCACGCGCCAGATCAACCCGGCCACGACCCGCGCCGTCTCGGCCCTGGAGAAGGCCTACCTCGGGACCGCCGACGAGCTGGTCGACATGTTGGCGGTCGGCGCGTTCCCGTACCCGGGCGAGTCCCACGAGCGCGAACTCGCCCCCCGCGTCGGGGACGGCATGCTCCGACTGGAACCGTCCGGCCGCGTCGCCTATGCCTCGCCCAATGCCGTCAGTGCGTACCGCCGACTCGGGGTCGTCGGCAACGTGATCGACCGCAACATCGCCGACTTCGACATGGACGACGTCGCCGTGCTGCGGGCGTTGGCCGACGGCGACGCACTGGAGTCGGAGGTGGAGGCCCGCGGAGCGGTGGTGCTGCGTCGACTGCTGCCGCTGACCCGCGACCACGAGGTCCTGGGCGGGCTCATGCTGTTGCGTGAGGTGACGGAACTGCGACGCCACGAGCGCCTGTTGCTGTACAAGGACGCCACGATCCGCGAGATCCACCACCGGGTCAAGAACAACCTCCAGACCGTGGCCTCCCTGCTGCGCCTGCAGGGGCGGCGCCTGCAGGTCCCCGAGGCGGTCGAGGCACTGGCGGAGTCCGTGCGCCGGATCTCCTCCATCGCCCTGGTCCACGAGACGCTGTCGCAGGACGCTCGCCAGCGGGTCTCGTTCGACAAGGTCGCGAGCCGGTTGGCCGACATGCTCACGACCGGGCTGACCGACCCGGAGCGGCCCGTGCAGGTGATCATCGACGGGTTGGCCGGTGAGTTGGGGCCGGACGTGGCGACCCCGTTGGCGCTGGTGATGTCCGAACTGGTGCAGAACGCGGTCGAGCATGCCTTCCCGTCCCGCGGCGGCGAGGTCGTGGTGCGACTGGACCGGCGACCGGCGCGGTTGCTGATGGAGGTGGTCGACGACGGGGTCGGGCTCCCCGACGGGTGGGACCTGCGCGTGAGTGCGAACCTGGGTCTGCAGATCTCGCTCACGCTGGTCGAGTCCGAGTTGGCCGGGACGCTTTCCGTCGACAGCGACGAGAGCGGCACGCGCTGCCTCGTCGACATCCCGCTCCCGGGCTGACGTCTGCCCTCGCTCCGCTCGGGCAGATTGCAGAACTCGCTGGCGCTCGTTCTGCGGCTGGAGGGAAGGCCTGCCCTCGCTCCGCTCGGGCAGATTGCAGAACTCGGGTGCGTGACGCAACTCGCATGCACGACGCAGAACGACCCGCCGGCGACCGGCGGGTCGTTCGTGTCAGGTGTGGTGGTGGCTCAGCCGGCCATGCGGCGACGACGCTGGCGGGCACGCTTGAGGGTGCGGCGCTCATCCTCGGTCAGTCCGCCCCAGATGCCGGCGTCCTGGTTCGACGCGAGGGCGTACTCGAGGCAGTCCTCGCGGACGGTGCAGGTCATGCAGACCTGCTTGGCCTGGTCGGCCTGTTCGACGGCGGGCCCGGTGGACCCGATGGGGAAGAAGAGTTCGGGGTCTTCGTTGCGGCAGGCGGCTTCGTTGCGCCAGTCCATGGTGACCTCCAGGGGTCGTGGTGGCAGCGGGTCGGGTGCGGGCTGCCGTGTGGTTCCGGGTGGTCCCGGGGGTCGTCCCCGAGAGGTTGTGAAGGATGTCACAACCACTTGTGAAAATCGTAACGAGGGGCGTGGTGCCTGACAAGGGGTAGCCCGAGATTTGTCGCGAGCGGGCGACGACGCGACTGACTGGTTGCGGTCGCAACGGTTCGCCACAAGCACGAGGATGGCTCCATGCGCCCGAATACGCGCCTAATGGGTCCCAAGTCCCGATGCCAACTCGGGCCCCTCAGGTGTGCGTTGAGCGAACACATGGAGGGCGTGGGGCACTGATTCGACCACCACTTCGGTGAACTCGCCGGCATAGTCCCCGTCGACTTGGAGGGGTCGCGCGACCGTCGAGGTGAGGGTCAGCCGGTGCCGATCGTGCAGCATGGTGACATCGTCGCCGGCCTGCAGTCCACGCTCGCCGCGCAGGCCCGCGAGCAGGCGCAGGAGTCGAACAGCCGACACCGGCCCGATCAGCGCGAGGTCCAGCCCGGTGTCGAAGGACGCGTCCGGCGTCACGTGCAGGGGATGGCCACGCAGCCAGGTGTAGGGCGTGGTGTTGCCGACGATGGCGATCGAACCGGGCGCCACCGTGGTGCCGTCGCCGGTGACGACCTGCAACGTGCCGGCGGCCCGGTCGGCGTCGGCGAAGAACGTCCGGGTGGCCTGCCACACGAAGGCGCCCTGGCGCAGCCGCCGTTTCATCCCGGGTGCCTGCTCGACCGCGCGGACCACGGCCGCGTCGAACCCGAAGCCGGCGTGGAAGGTGAAGTAGCGTCCGGCGGCGCGACCCAGCGACAGGTGGCGGACGTCGCCACCCGCGACCGCGTCCAACAACGTCTTGGTCGCCCGCACGGGATCGTTGGGCAGTCCCAGCGCGCGCGCGAACACGTTCGTGCCACCACCGGGGATGACCCCCAGGATCGCCGTCGTGCCGGCCATCGCCTGCACGACCTCGTTGGCGGTGCCGTCCCCGCCCAGGGCGAACACCGCATCGACGCCGTCGTGGATCGCACCGGCCACGATGTGGGTGGCATGTCCCCGCATCTTGGTCGGTTGCACGTCGAGGTCGACCCGTGACGCCAGGGCCGCTGCGATGACGTCGCGCACCCCCGCGTCGGTGGTCGTCGCGTTGGGGTTGAAGACGAGGATCGCTCGGAGCACTAGTCGCCCACCTGGGCCAGCGCGTCGTCCAGGTCGGCCAGCAGGTCGTCGACGTGTTCGATGCCCACCGACAGCCGCAACAGGTCGTCGGGTACCTCCAGGGCGGTGCCCGCGACCGACGCGTGGGTCATGGCACCGGGGTGTTCGATCAGCGACTCCACCCCGCCCAGCGACTCGGCGAGGAAGAACAGTTCGGTGCCGACGGCCACCGCGTCGGCCGCCGCCCGCCCGCCGGCCAGCCGGATCGACAGCATGCCGCCGAAGTGGCGCATCTGGCGGGTGGCGACGTCGTGGTTGCGGTGATCCGGGAGCCCGGGGTAGAGCACCTGTGTGATCGCGGGATGCTCGGCGAGGTGGTTGGCGATGGCGACCGCGTTTGCGCAGTGGGTCTCCATCCGCACGCCCAGCGTCTTGATGCCGCGGAGGGTCAGGTAGTTGTCGAAGGGTCCGCCCACGGCGCCCACCGCGTTCTGCAGGAAGCGCAGGCGTTCGGCGGTCTCGGCGTCGGTGCACACGGCGCCGCCCACCACGTCGGAGTGCCCGCCCAGGTACTTCGTGGTCGAGTGCACCACCAGGTCGGCACCGTGGGCCAACGGTTGGGTGAGGTAGGGCGTGGCGAAGGTGTTGTCGACCACCAGCCGGGCGTCGGCGTCGTGGGCGACCGTGGCCAGCGCGGCCAGGTCGAACACCTTCAGCAGGGGGTTGCTGGGCGTCTCCACCCAGACCATGCGGGTCCTCGGTCGGATCGCGGCGGCGACCGCGTCGAGGTCGGCGAGGTCGACCGTCGTGACCTCTAGCAACCCGGCGGGCACGTGCACCCGGGCCACCTGGCGCCACGTCCCGCCGTAGACGTCGTCGGCCATGATCACGTGGTCGCCCGGCGACAGCAGCCGGAACACGGCGTCCTCGGCCGCCAGCCCGGACGCGAACACCACCGCGTCCTCGGCCTGTTCGAGGCTGGCCAGCGCGGCCTGGAGCGCGTCGCGGGTCGGGTTCCCGCTGCGGCCGTAGTCCCAGCCCCGGTGCTCGCCGACGCCGTCCTGGACGTAGGTCGAGGTCTGGTAGATCGGCACGTTGACCGAGCCGGTACGGGGCTCGGGCTCCTGGCCGGCGTGGATGGCACGCGTCGTGAAGTGCATCGGG